>NZ_CP118611.1:300000-485000 GCF_028993555.1 Ensifer adhaerens
GGGCGATGTTCGTGGATCTGCTTTTGCTCGGTGAAGACAGCCCGCAGGTTCGCGCTTTCGGCCTGGAGGAGGAGGAGGGCTACTTTGCCCCAGCCCTTCGCCGCCCCTCGGATGGGCCCGATCCCTTCATTCCCGCCCGTACGGCGAGCTTCACCGATCTCGGGCCGGGCGACCTCACGGCGCGCCTGAGCCGGGAAACGGCCGCAGCACACCGGCAGGTGGAGACGATCCGAACCATGCTCGAAGATATCGCGCAAGAAGCCGAAAGGACCGCGGGATGAACGCCCAAGCCACTTGCCCGTCGACCTTCCTGACACTCGCCCATGCGATGGCGGATGCTGCCGCCGAAACGATCCGCCCCTGGTTCCGCAAGCGGATCGCTGTCGATGCGAAGGCTGACGCCAGCCCTGTCACCATCGCCGATCGCGATGCAGAAGCGGTCATGCGTCGGATGATCGAAGCTGCATTCCCCGAACACGGCATAAGAGGCGAGGAATTCGGCGCCTGCCGGACCGACGCCGATTGGATCTGGGTGCTGGACCCGATCGACGGAACGAAATCCTTCCTCTCGGGCTCACTAGCCTTCGGCACGCAAATCGCGTTGCTTCATCGGGGCAAACCTGTATTCGGGCTCATCAACCAGCCGATCACCGGCGAACGCTGGCTTGGTACAGGCACTGTATCTACGCTCAACGGCGAGCCGATCCACGCAAGCGAGAGAACCCGGCTTGATGAAGCCATCCTCTACACCTCCGCCCTCGAGCAGTTCGACCACACGCGCCACAGCCGCTTTGCAGCGCTCGCCGCAAAGGTCCGCTTCACTCGCTTCTCGCACGATTGTTACGCAGCTGGCCTCCTGGCCCTCGGCGGCATTGATCTCCTCCTCGAAAGCAACGTCTTCGACTACGACATACTCCCGCAACTCCCGATCATAGAAGCAGCGGGCGGGATCGTGTCCGACTGGGATGGGCGGCCGCTTGTCGATGCATCTCGATATGACACCGTTCTAATGGCGGCGAATGAGGAAATCCATCGGGTGGCGTTGGACGCTCTGCGTAGAGACTGATGCCCCCGCCAAGCGCCATGGCCGAGATGTCGCAAAACTTTCAACCGAGGCGACGGATCGCGTGGCGGTGAAAGAAGCACAGGGGACCAGGGGGTTCACAAAGGCGATGACTTTGGGCCCTTACTCGGTTCGTCCCCGCACCTCAGAGATGTATGCCTCGTAACCAAACATCGGATCCAGGCTCAGGTCCTTTCCATCGAACCGCGCCATAAAGTCTGCAAGATCGCCTTGCCCCGAGAAGCCCATCGCCAGTGCTTCCATGCTTTCGGTGCCGTCGTCTTCGTCCGCATAAAAGGCGCTCATCTCAAGCGCGCCCAACCGCTCGAAATTTGCCTGCATGTGAAATGAAAGCCAGACCAGATATTCCAGGGGGAAGCCGGGGTTCCCTCCATAGGTGACGATGAACGGGTAGGCCAAACGGAACCTGTCGATCATAGCTTCGCCGTCCGTCACAAAGGCAAGAAGATCGCTTTCTTCCTCCAGGTTATGAAGATCGATTGTCAGGTCATGCTTGCGCAGTGCTACGTAGCCGCCGAGCCTGTCCCAGGGCAAGGACGTCAAGATGATGTCGCGCCACCGCCTGATGGCATCGTCCAAATCGATGCGGTTCAAAAACATGGAAATCCCCTAAGCACCGTTCGAACCTAAGATGTCGTGCGCGAAACGAGGGCGAGAAATCCTCCCGAGCCCGGCACTTCGGCGAAGGTCCGATGCAACGCGTCACGCCTATGGGCCGTCACCGCTTTCCGTTGATGTGCTACAATCAAGAGCTTGCGCGCGCCCGTAATACACGTAGGGGTCAATGAATATCAGGGCAAGCTAAATTTGGAGTGGAGAGATTGAGCGTGCTGGGCACCCGCCGGAATGTCGCTCTCAGTACGGACCTGATCGTAACGGCCGGTCGACAATGGTCTTTGCGCGTCGCTGGATTACTGGTATTGACCTATTATGACCAATTGATTTAGTCCGGAAAGGCAGCGTCATGCTATTCGCACCCAATGACATAACCTCAGTCATGATTGAGGCAGCCCGAGCCGGCGGCGGCGTTGCCATGCGCTATTTCACGGCTGACGAGCCATTGGAGATGATCGAAAAGGCGCCACGCGACTATCAGCTTGCGGCTGATGTCGCGACCGAGCGAGCAATTGCTGCCGTACTGTCCGAGCGTTTCAAGGACGCGGGCATTTCCGGTGAGGAGGGCACGAGCGAACGAAAGGGAACGGGGACTGCGCGCTTCGTGATCGACCCGATCGATGGTACATCCAACTTCGCCTTTCGCATCCCGTTCTTCGCCCAGGTCATTTCCTATGTCGAGGACGACGGGATCGTCGCCGGTGTCGTCTACGATCCCGTGCGCGACGAGATGTTCGTGGCAGAGAAGGGAAGGGGCGCCTACCTCAACGGCAAGCGTTTGCCGCCGCTTGGCGCGGTAGATCCGGAACGCTCGGTGATCGGCGTCGGACTTCCTATTCCCGGCCAGGTGCGAAGCGTTGCCGTCGAGCGCTACCAGGAGGCGCTCGCCAAGGTGATTGAAACGGCTGCCGTCACCCGCAGGCTCGGATCAGCCGCACTCGCCGTCGCCTATGTCGCCGCTGGCCGCCATCATGCCTGCTTCGAAGACAGCCTCGATATCCTCGACTACCTTGCCTCGGCTTTGATGGTTCGGGAATGCGGCGGCGTCGTTACCGATTTTTATGGCGTCGAGCAAAATGGCAATGGCGCCGTCCTCGCCAGCGTGCCGTCGCTCCACCCGTGGCTCACCGACCTGTTTGCCGGATAACGGCCGAGATGAGTGGCTCCAGCACTTCCGGTTCGTCGGTCGTGATCTGATCCGTCCCAGCCGCCGCCAGGCGAAGCAAGGTGTCCTCAACTTCGGGATGGTCGCTGTTCAGCGTGTAGGCGTCGACCTTCATGCCTGCGGCCTGGAAGATCGCCACGACGTTCACGCCCGCCTCCAGCCCTGCAAGCACGATCGGGTATTCCAGATAAACGTAGGCTGCATGCGGGGCGGTAGCGATTGCCTCAAACGCGAAGCTCTCGAACGCTTTTGATCGTCTCAGTGCCGGCAGGGTCTCGTCGGTGCAGGGGTCGTAGCCGAGTTTCAGTGCGGGTAGGCCATTGGCGAGGCGTCGCAGTCCGATCGCGTCACCGCCGGTCAGGATGAAGCGATCGGCGCAATCGCCAAGGCGGGCCCTGAAGCGTTCGACATGTAGCGGCGATAGAGCTTCGACGTCATCCTTGAAATCGAGTTGCATGAGTGCGCCGGCCCTAGCGGACACGGCCCGCATCATTGCCGTCAGTTCGCTGAAGAGCATCGGGCGTCGAGCGGCGACACTGCCGTCGTCTGCGCGCATGGAGAGCCGGGTGACCGTTGCGGCCATTGCTCCGGCGACAGGACCGGCGCCGTCCGTCTCGCGGTCGAGCGTCGCGTCATGCAAGCAGAGGAAGTCGCCATCGGCAAGGGCGCGAAGATCGACTTCCATGGAAGCGCCCAACCGCGCCCCGGCAATTGCATTGTCACGATCGAAGGCGACATCCGAACGGCGGCGGCGCAGTCGATGCCATTTGAAGGCAGGCTGCTTGATCATTGTGAAGGACTGGAGGAACGGACGGCCTCATGCCCATCCTTGAAGACGCAATAGTGACCGGCGGCGAGAAATACCTCCTGGCCAGGCTCAAGCGGCGTTTCAGTATCCATGTGAACCTTCAGGCGGTTCTGTCCGTCGGTCGTCGCCTCGACGGTTCGATAGGCGCCGAAATGGACGATGCGCGTGATCTTGGCCGGTGCTCGAGACGTGGCTCGGCCGAAGTGGATCTGCAGCTTCTCCGGCCTTACCGCGAGCGTCGCAGCGCCGTCGGGCAGGGCGACGTCAAGGCTTATGCCGGCCGCGTTGATCGCCCCGTTGCTGATCGTGCCCTCGATCATGTTCATGGCTCCGATGAAGCCGGCCACGAACTTGTCGTGGGGGTGCGCGTAGATCTCGGCGGGGCCGCCCACCTGGTTGATCTTGCCGACGGACATGACGACGATGCGGTCGGCAATGGCAAGCGCCTCGTCCTGTCCATGGGTGACGAACACGGTGGTGATACCGAGTTCGCGCTGGATGTTGCGAACTTCCTCACGCAGTCGCTCGCGCAGATGCTGATCGAGACTGGCGAAAGGTTCGTCCATCAAGAGGATCTTCGGCTCGAGCACGATGCAGCGGGCGATCGCGACGCGTTGCTGCTGACCACCCGAAAGCCGCAAGGGACTGCGCTTGCCAAAACCGCCGAGACCGACAAGGTCCAGCGCCGCCTCGACCTTGCGATCAATCTCGCTGCGGCTGAGCTTCCTCAACTTCAGGCCGAAGGCAATGTTGTCGTAGACGTTCATGTGCGACCACAGCGCATGGCTCTGGAAAACCATGGCGGTCGGTCGGTGTTCAGGTGCGGCGGCCGTGACGTCGACACCGTCGATCAGGACATGCCCGGCGGTCGGTTTCTCGAACCCGCCCATGATGCGCAGCAACGTCGACTTTCCGGACCCGGAAGGACCGAGCAGGCAGACGAGTTCGCCCGACGCGATGTCCAGGGAAATATCGCTCAGCGCCGTCATGTCGCCGAATCGCTTCTCGATTCCCTTCAATTCCAACTTTGCCATATCAACGCCATCCCGAACGCGAGAACTTCAATTTGCTCATGCTCCGAACCCCTTGGCGAACTGGTTGGACGCGAGAACCCGGCGTGCAAAGAGCAGAGCGATAAACGAGGGCACCCATAGAAGTACGGACAGCACAGCGCCGTATTGGACCACGATCTGGCCCGTGATCATCTGCAACATGACCATCGGCATGGTGCGCAGCTTCGGCGCGCCGACGAGCCATGCGCCCTCTGTCTCGTAGAAGGTGGACACGAAGGTCAAAAGCATGGCTGCGCCGATCGCGGGGGCCGCCTGCGGAATGGTGATGCGAACGAAGGTCCTGATCGGCCCCGCCCCGACATCGCGCGCCGCCTCCTCCAGCCGTCTGTCGACGCCGCGGAAGGCGGCCGAAGGAAGCCAGATCATGATCAGCATGGTGTTGAGGAGCTGCACCAGGACGATGCCCCAGAAGGTGCCGACCAGCCGCAGGCTGAGGAAAAGCGTGGCGATCATGACGATCAGGCCGAAGCGCGGGAAGGCGTTGATGGCGAGAAAGGACATCATGAAGGTGCGGCGCCCGACGAATTCCATGCGGGCGAAGGCGTAGGCTGCCGGCAAGCAGATCACCGCCGACAGCAGAGTAACGGTGACGGAAAGCGCCAGCGACAGCCGCAGTGCTGAAAGCACGTCCGCGCGCGCGAGCGTCGTATGCCAGTACCGCAGTCCCCAGTCCGTCGGCAGCAATGCCGGATAGTACCATTGCTCTGCGAATGCCCAGAGGAAGACGGTGGCGATCGGCATCACCACATAGGCAACGAGGACGACGAGAATGAGAGTTCCGAAAATGGAGCTGACGCGCATCTCACATGTCCTGTCTTTTCGTCAGCATGACGACATAGAGGATGCCGAAGACCGAACAGGTGAGGAATGTCACGACGGCCTGAGCGGCCGCAAAGTCGGGCTCGCGTACTTCGGCGAAGGTTCTGAGCATGTATGGACCCATCATCTCCGGCGAGGCGGGCCCCAGCATGTAGGGGATGACGAACGAGCCGAACAGGCTGATGACGTTAAGGGCAACGACGACCAGCAGCGAATCCGAGATCAGCGGCAGGATGATCCGCCAGAAGATGGTGATGTAGCCCGCGCCCACGTCGCGCGCTGCCTCGATCGCCTCCTGCGAGACCTTGGCCATGCCGGCGGTCAGGATCAGGAGCGTCAGCGGCATGTGGTCCCAGACAAGGCCGATCACCGGTCCCCAGGGCGTGAGGTAGGGTGACTTGTAGAAGGTGAGGCCAATGGTTTCCAGCAGCGTCTGCATGAGACCGTTGGGACCGATGTAGCGGATCAGCGCGTAAGCCACGATGATGCCCGGCACGAACATCGGAAACAGCGCCAGTGCCTGCACGACGGCGGCGAGACGGCTGCGGGTGAAGTGGAGATAGATGGCGATCGGCAGGCAGACGGCAACCAGCAGTGCCAGCGTCACCGCCGTGGTCCAGACAGTGCGCAGATAGTTGGCTACGCTGTACGGATCGGTGAAGAACCGGTGATAGCGAGCAAGCGTCCAGGAGACGGATCCATCCGCATCCGTCTCCTGGAAGGTCCGCACGATGGAAACGCCGGCAGGGTAGAGCAGCAGGCTGGCCATGACCACGAGGGGAGGCCCGATCAGGAGCAGGCCTCGCAGGTTTCTAGCAAATGCGCTTTCGCGTCCCAAAGCCGGCGCTCCGCGATTAGTTGCGCGCCACGCTCGGCGCGACGTTGCGATACCAGCCGTCGTTGACGGCAGCTTCCCACTCGCCATCCGGGAAGGACGGAATGGAGGACGGAATGATGTCCGCGTTGGCCGTGCGGATATCGTCGGACAGATAGCTCCACTCGATCGACGGGAAGCCCGCGACCTGATCGACGATCTGCTCTTGGACGGCGGGCGAGATCAGCACATTGGCAAGCTTGGCTGCTGCCTCCCTGTGGGTGGCATTGCTCGGGATGGTACAATAGGCAAAGCCGCCGACAAAGGCGAGATCCTGCAATTGGGCAAGCTTGATATGCGGCGGCAGTTCGCCCGACTTCAGGCCGGAAATCGCCTGATCCGACCAGGTCGGGATCATCGAGACCACGCCCGACATCAGGAGCTGGAGGGAGGGGGTGTTGCCGGCGGTGTAGGCGCCCTGCTGATAGAGCGAGGGTGCGAGATCCTTCAGTATGTCCCAAGCCGCCGGGAGCATCTTCTCGGCGCGTTCCTTCGAGAAATTCTCGGTGGTGAAGAGCGAAGGATCGCGACCGTTCGCCTCGTGGATGGCGCGGCGCACGAAGTTGCCGCCCGACCCGCCCTTGTCGGGGCGATTGTAGATGAACTGGCCCGGATTGGCCTTGATCCAGGTGGTCAATTCTTCCCAGGTCTTCGGCGGGGCGGAGACCTTGTTGGAATCGTAGGCGAGCACGACCTGCGAGCCGCGATAGGGAAGCCCGAAGGGCGTATCGACCGCGAGCTTGCTGAGTTTTTCGTAGTTCGAGAGGCCGGCCTTCGAAAAATCGAGCCACAGACCGGCCTCGATGCCCCCGACGGTGTTGCGCGGGTTGAAGGCTTCCATGACGTCAACCTGCGGGTCGCTGTTGGTCTTCAGGGCGGCGAGCGCGCGATCGGCAAGTGCCATCATGCCCGAATTGCCGTCGGACACGGTCACGTTGACGGCAAGGTCCGGCAGTTCCTGCTGCAGCGCCGGAACCACGACGTTGGACCAGAAATCGGCAAGGTTCTGGTCGCTACCGACGATGACCTCGACCGTCCCGTCATTGGCAAATACCAGTCTGGGGGCGACTGTAAGGGCGGCCGCGGCGGCGGCTCCCGCAAGAAATTCACGACGTTTCACTGCATATCTCCCGTTTTGCGATTGAGGGTGTCGTCTTACTTGCCTGCGTCTTTCAGCCGGCGAAGAAGTTCTCCTTCCACCGGCAGAGCCTTGCCGCCATGAGCGGTAACCGCCGCCGATCCGCATAGGACCGCGGCGTCTAGAACCTTTTCGAGCGGCCATCCCTGAAGGAGGCCGTAGATGAACCCGGCATTGAAGCTGTCGCCGGCGCCAGTCGTGTCTACGACGTCGACCTTGGGCGCGGGACGTTCGAGCACGTCCGTGCCCTGCTGGAGGAGGGCTGCGCCTTTAGCGCCGCGCTTCAGAACCGTGAGAGGCGTGAACCGGCTAATCGCAGCAAGTGCCTCGAGGTCGCTTTTGCCCGCCAGCCGTGCAGCCTCCGTGTCGTTGAGCAGGAAGCAGTCGGAGTTCTCGAGGATTGCAAGAAGATTGGCGTCTTCCAGGCTTTCATCCACATGCTGACAATCGAAGCAGCAATAGATGCCGTGCGAGCGGGCAAACGCGAAGAGCGCAGGCAGTTCGTTGCGGCAGGTCAGGCCCTGGACGAGCAGGACACGGGGGCGCAGGCGTGCCAGGATCTCGGTCGACGGCAAGGTCTCAGGACCATCAAAGCGGCTGATGAAACCGCGATCTTCCGCCATCGAGAAGGCGGCGCTGACACGGATGCGGTTTTCGGTGCGCCGCTGGAACAACGACGTATCCATTCCCTCCTTCTCGGCAGCCGAGATCATCAGGCTGCTGAAGAGGTCGCTGCCGGTCTCGCACCACCAGGCCACATTCGTGTTGAGAAGCGTGAGTGCGCGGGCGGTCGTAAAATTGGCGCCGGGCACCGCGTCGAAACCCTCAGACCACACATCCGCTCCAAGCCTCGGCACTTCGCCGAGACCCGAAAAGATCAGGTCGAAATAATACTCCCCCGCCAGTACGACGTCGTAGGGAGATGCCCGTTCCCGCCTGAGGAGCATTAGCGCCATTCTCCGGCAAAGGCGCTGTGCGCAGCGATGTATTCGTCAACCAGCGGCTCGGCCCTCGAATAGGAGAGGACGAGCGGGTGGGCGACCAAAGCCTCGACAGCCAGATCCTTGCGACGTTCCGCGATCGCTTTCACGGCAAGCCGCTCGTAGCGCTTGATATTGTGAACGAGTTGGGCCGGACCGTCCGGCATCGCGCCGATCTTTTTCGGCCGGATGCCGCTCTTGTCGACGATGCAGCTGACCTCGACGACGTCATCTGCGCGCAGGCCGTCGATGGCCTCGCCGTTGCGCACATTGAGGCCGATGTGGCACTCGGCGCCCGTCTCCATGGCGTCGATGATGTTGAGTGCCACGCCGGCATAACCCTCACCAACGCCGTCAGCGGCATGGGACGTGACCGCGCGGATCGCCTTGTCGGCGTCCTCCATGCTCGGCGCCTCGGGACGCGCATAGTGCATGTAGGTCGCTTCTCGGCGCTGCTCATAGGCGAAGTAGGCGGCAAGCGCCGCATCGGGGTCCCGCTCAATGCCGATCGCCGAAAGCTGCTCGACGAGGGCGCGGTTGAGGTCACGCACCTCTTCGCCCCGCGTGCGCGCGTCGGATTGGATGTCACCGAGCGCCTTTTCGGCATAGTAGAAGTAATAGAGATACTCGTTCAGCCACAGCCGGTGACGGCGGATGATCGCCGGATCGAAGATGCGCTGCGCCGTCTCGGCAAGGAAGGCGTCGTCGTCGAGGAGGCCCTGAAGTACTTCAGCGCCGCCGACGCGGGCCGCGCGGGTGTAGGAAAGGTGATTGAGGCCGAACACCTCCGTCTGGACGTCACGAACGGAAACGCCGAGCTTTTGGGCCACCGCTTCCTGGGCCGCGTTCGCGCCGTCGCAGATACCGACCACGCGGTCGAAACCGGCATCCGAAAGTGCCTGAGCCACGAGGCCCGCCGGGTTGGTGAAATTGAAGAGCCAAGCATCGGGGCTTACGCGCTTGAGCAGGCGCGCATAGTCGGTGATGACGGGAATGGAGCGCAACGCCATGGCAAAACCGCCCGGTCCGGTCGTCTCCTGGCCGAGGACGCCATGCGAAAGCGCAATGCGCTCATCCTTGACGCGGCCATCTTCGCCACCGGGACGAACCGTCGTGACCACATAGCGCGCACCTTCCAGGGCGCGCTCGGCCCCTGTGGTTGCCGAGATCTTCACAGGCGACTGCATCCGCATGGCGATTTCCTGCGCCAGACCGCCGAATATGTCGAGCTTCTTCTGGTCGACGTCGTGCAGGCAGATTTCGGTCAGGCCGCTGCGCTCCGCGCGCCTGAGAGCCGAGGCCACAAAGAGGGGCGCTCTGACGCCGCCGCCGCCGATTAGAGTGAGCTTCATCCGTCACCTCAAACATTCAACTTGGATAAGTGCTAACTGGTTATATCCAGACATGTCAAGATAGCGCATTGCATTTGCACTGCGATTGGTGCAGCAGTAGCAACATCACAATCTGGTGGGGAACGATGGCCGCAGGTAGGACGACTGTTGACGAAGCGCTCATGGATCGGGTGCGTCTCAGACCGCTGGACCGCGGCGACCACCAACCGCTTTATCGGCAAGTGAAGCAGGCAATACTCGACCTTGTTCAGGATGGCGTGATCGCACCGAACGCGAAACTGCCCTCAGAGCGCGAACTGGTAGCGGCCTATGATGTCAGCCGTATTACAATTCGCCAGGCACTGGTCGAACTGGTGCAGGAGGGCCATCTGCAGAGCCAACCGGGCAAGGGCTTCTATGTCACTGAACGGCAGGAAGGCTTCGAGCTCCATTTGCTGACAAGTTTTACGGCCAATGCGATCGCCAAGGGCATGGTGCCCGGAAGCCGGACGCTGGAAGCAAAGATCTACGCAGCGCCTCCGGAAGTCACCCGTGCCCTTTATCTGCCGGCCTCCGCCGAAGTGGTCTTGCTCAAGCGTCTGAGAACGCTCGATGGCGTCCCGGTGGTCATCCAGTACGATTGGCTGCAGCCGGCGATCTGCCCGGGACTGCTCGACCTGGACTGGTCAAGCGGCAACCGCTCGCTCTATGCCGAGCTGCGCGAGCGCTACGATCAGCGTCCCGTTCGCGGCCAGACGACGATCAGCGCGCGTTGCCCTGATCCGGAGGAGGAACAGTTGTTGAAACTGGAGCCGAACACGGCTGTGCTGACGCTCGACCAGATCGCATTCAATGCTGCGAACCGCCCGATAAACGTCTCGACTTCGATCCACCATCCGAAGCGGTACCCACTGAGCATCCAGCAGGGCGAGTAGTTGCTGGCTGCCGACTGCGCGCTCAGGTGAGCGTCACAGCGCTTCAGACCGTAGCTGTTGTTCAAGGCGACGGACACGGAGTTCAAAATCACGTGCGACGATCCGGACAGCTTCACCAATTGGCGACGTCTCGACAGCCGCGATCGAGCCACCGATGTCAAGGCGGAAGCCGTCCGCTCTGGCTCGATCAGCCCGCTCGCGGAGTCTTCTTTGGTAAACGCCAACGGAGCCTCGTCACGCATGGTTGGCGGTCCTGCTAACGTGCGCAAAGATTTCGAGCGGCTTCTTAGGCGCAGGCGACTCTTGCGCCGAGCTCTGGGCCCCATTGAAGTTTCGTCGCCCTAATCCGTGGCTTTCCCCGGGCAGGTTTGAATGTGCGTTGCGGATCCTTCAGGCAAGCCCGAATTCGACCGATCCGTTGAATTTGCGCTGGTCGTAGGGATAGGCGTAGCAGGTGTACCAGATGCTCCCTTGGCCGAGCAAAACAAGCACTTGTTCGAGAAGCGTCATCCGGTATTCGCTTTTGCGCGTCGGTATGGTCGTCGGCATGTTTCTGGCATCCCCCCAATACTCGTACGGTGAGTTTGAACGCGACCTATTCTCCTAGGGCCGTGACGAACAACTCATCCAAGCTCGAGCCTACGCCGGATCGGTAGCAAAAATCACGCACTGAATGCCGAAGAGAGCTTTCAGGAATCCCGATGAAACAAGGTCGCCGAAATCCTGGATGTTAGTGGCAGCACCGTGCGTCGCCCCGTTTGAGGTGCGCCGAAGGTGTATTTCTGAAGCGCAAGGAGATCGTCGGAGGACCAATGCTCTCTCACTTTAAAGACCCATCATTGTTTCGCCAGGCAGCGCTTGTCGGTGGCGAGTGGATCGAGGCGGACGCGGCCAACGCGATCGAGGTGAACAACCCCGCGACTGGCGAGATCATCGGCCGGGTGCCGAAGCTCGGCGGCAAGGAAACCAAGGCGGCGATCGAGGCGGCACGTATCGCCCAGAAGGGTTGGGCTGCCCGCACCGCCAAGGACCGCGCCGGCGTGCTGCGCAAGTGGTTCGAGCTGATGATCGAGAACAAGGAGGACCTTGGCCGCATCCTGACGCTGGAGCAGGGCAAGCCGCTGGCGGAAGCCACCGGCGAGATCATCTATGGCGCAAGTTTTGTCGAGTGGTTCGCCGAAGAGGCGCGTCGTCTCTATGGTGACCTGATCCCCGGCCACCAGCCGGACAAGCGCATCCTGGTGATGAAGCAGCCGATCGGCGTCGTCGCGGCGATCACGCCGTGGAACTTCCCCAATGCGATGATCACCCGCAAGGCCGGCCCGGCTTTCGCCGCCGGTTGCGCCATGGTGCTGAAGCCCGCCGCCCAGACGCCGTTCTCGGCGATCGCGATTGCCATCCTTGCCGAGCGCGCCGGCCTGCCCAAGGGCCTGTTCAGCGTCATCACCGGCTCGGCCCGCGAGATCGGCGCCGAGATGACCTCCAACCCCGTGGTGCGCAAGCTGACCTTCACCGGCTCGACCGAAGTCGGCGCCGAGCTCTACCGCCAGAGTGCGGCCACCATCAAGAAGCTCGGTCTCGAGCTTGGCGGCAATGCGCCGTTCATCGTCTTTGACGATGCCGATCTCGATGCGGCAGTCGAAGGCGCGCTGATCGCCAAGTTCCGCAACAATGGCCAGACCTGTGTGTGCGCCAACCGCATCTATGTGCAGGACAAGGTCTATGACGCCTTTGCCGACAAACTCGCCAAGGCGGTCGCCAAGCTGAAGATCGGCAATGGCGTCGACGAGGGCGTCATCCTCGGCCCGCTGATCGACAAGGCGGCACTGGAGAAGGTGGAAGAGCACATTGCCGACGCGACGTCGAAGGGTGCACGCGTCATCCAGGGCGGCAAGCGTCATGCGCTTGGCGGCACCTTCTACGAGGCGACGGTTCTGGCCGATGTCACCCAGGCGATGGCGGTCGCGCGCGAAGAAACCTTTGGCCCGGTGGCGCCGCTGTTCCGCTTCACGGATGAAGCAGACGTGATCGCGCAGGCCAACGACACCGAATTCGGTCTCGCGTCCTACTTCTACGCCAAGGATCTCGCCCGGGTGTTCCGGGTGGCCGAAGCGCTGGAATACGGCATGGTCGGCGTCAACACCGGTCTGATCTCGACGGCGGAAGCACCGTTCGGCGGTGTCAAGCTCTCGGGCCTCGGCCGCGAAGGCTCGCGCTACGGCATCGAGGAGTTCACCGAGATCAAATACGTCTGCCTCGGCGGCGTTGCCTGATAAGAGACAAGGAAATGACCGCGGAGCTCGAGCCCCGCGGTCATTCGAGTAGAATGGTCTTCAGCACCAAGCGGCAGGCGTTCTGTCGCTTTTTATGCGCGGCCCTCGAGCAGCCGCGTGGCGCGCGCCTCGATGCCCTTCGCATCGAGTTCGTAGTGCGCGTAGAGATGGGTCGGCGGCGCAATCAGGCTGTATTCGTCGTAGATACCATGCCGGGTCAGCTTCACCGGCAGACCTTCGCTTGCCAGCACCTCCGCGACGGCGCCGCCCAATCCCCCAAGCACATTGTGTTCCTCAACCGTCAGGATTCGCGGGCTCTGACCTGCGGCTTCGAGGATGGCGTCGCGGTCGATCGGTTTCACCGTCGCCATGTCAAGGAAGCCGACGCTTGCGCCCGCGGCCCGCAGCGCGCGAGCCGCTTCGAGAGCCGGGTGGACCGTGGAGCCCGTGGCAATGATCGTGAGGTCCGTTCCCGAATAGTGGGAGATCGCCTTGCCGATCTTGAACGGCTGGCGGTCGGCATAAACCTCGGGATCGCGTCCGCGCTGGATGCGGATATAGATCGGATGCGGGTAGTCGTTCGCGGCCTTGATGACCTCTTTCAGCTGATTGCCATCGGCCGGAGCGATGACCGTCAGGTTGGCGATCGAACGCATGATGGCGAGGTCTTCGGTCGCGTGGTGCGAGGTGCCGTAAAAGCCGAGCGAGATGCCGGCGTGGTGGCCGATCAGCCGAACCGGCAGTTTGGAATAGGCGACATCCATGCGGATCTGTTCGCAGCAGAGCAGCGCGAGGAAGGATGCGAAGGTTGCGACATAGGGCTTCATGCCGACGGCGGCCATGCCCGCTGCGGCCGATACCATGTTCTGTTCCGAGATACCGAACTGAACGAAACGGTCGGGATGGAGCGTGTGGAATTTCGCCAGGCCGTTCGAATATTGCAGGTCGGCAGTGCCAGCGACAATCGGCTCGCCCGCGGCGACGAGTTCGATGAGGGCATCCGAGAGCGCATCGAGGCCGGGTGTCACGGCATTGAGCTGGCGATACTGCCAGGACTTGTCGGAAAGCGGCTTGTTCATCTCAGATCTCCATCGCTTCGATTTCGGCAATTGCGCGGGCAGCGTCCGAGGGGTCGAGATAGCCGAGGTGCCAGCCGGGTTCGGTCTCCATGTAGGAGACGCCCTTGCCCTTGACCGTCTCGGCAATGATCATCACCGGGCGTGTCCGCTCGTGGTCCGTCTTGAGCATGCGAAACAGTGTTGCGACTGCCGCCACATCGTGGCCGTCGACGACATGGGTCTCCCAGCCGAAGGCCTGCCATTTCTCGACGATCGGCTCGACGCCGATGATGTCGTCGACCGAGCCGTCGAGCTGGTAGCCGTTGCGGTCGATGATGCCGATCAGCTTTCCAAGCTTGTTGTGCGCGCCGAAGAGGGCAGCCTCCCAGACCTGACCTTCCTGCAACTCCCCGTCGCCGATCATCACGTAGGTGTAGAAGTCCTTGCCCAGCATCCGGCCTGCGAGCGCCATGCCGCAGCCGGCCGAAAGGGCGTGGCCGATCGAGCCCGAGCTGAAATCGATGCCGGGCACCTTCGTCATGTCGGGATGGTCGCCGAGCGGATTGCCGAGGCGGGTATAGCCGTCGAGCACATCACGATCGATGAAGTCGAGGTCGGCGAGAATGGGAAAGAGCCCGACAGCCGCGTGCCCCTTGCCCATCATGAAACGGTCGCGATCCTCCCATTTCGGTTCGCCGCGTCTGAGGTCCATCGCATCGTAGTAGAGCACGGAGAACAGCTCGGCTGCGGAGAAGACGGAGGTGTAATGCCCAACCTTCGCGATCTCGATCAGCCTGATTGTTTCCAGGCGACAGAATTTGGCGCGGTCCTTGAGGAACGCGATTTCCTCGTCAGTCGGTCTGAGGCTGTTTCGGCCCCCGGTTGTTTCTATCCTGCCTGGTTGGGTCACGTGCTGTCCTCGTCCTCAAGGTGGGTCGCCCCACGGAATGCTTGATCACGAGGTCTGTTTTAGCTTTAGAAACGCGCGGCCGCCCGCACGAATAGCTGAAAACAATCTTCAACTATTCCAAAGAAATGAACAGGTTGGCTCATGTTACCTAGTGAGGGACGCAAGTGAAAGCGGCGGGTTTCTCAAGGAGGTAAACGATGAAAGACGGGATGTTTGTTTTCGACGCGGCGGTCCATACGCAGGACTTCGGCGACAACCAGATCAAGCCGGGAAGCGACGGCCGGCGCGTCAAACTGTTGCGCTCGCAGATCGCCGGCTTCATCAATTTGACGGGTCGCCGGGGGCCGCCGCCCGAAACCGAAACCTTCTCGAATCCCGATCTCGAATGGGGCAACAAGATGCTCTTCGAGAACTCCGACACCGATATGGCGAGCGCCTGCTCGGTACCATTGTTTTCGCACTGGCGGGCGGGACTCGGGCCGGTCGAACTCAGCGATGCCTTCGCCAAGTCGAACCCGAAACGTGTCGTCCTGACCGGTGGTGTCGATCCGGCCTATCACGGGCTCGATTTCGCGCTCGAAGAGATGGAACGCCAGGTCAAGGAACTCGGCGCCGTCAGCATGAAGTTCTACCAGTATCAGCGCCGGGGCTGTTCCTGGCGCGCCGACGATCGCGATATCGCCTATCCGCTGTGGGAGAAGGCGATCGAGCTTGGCATCAAGATGGTGCAGTTCCACAAGGGGTTTCCGCTTGAGCTCGGCCCGGTCGAGGCCTTCAAGCCCAACGATATCCAGTACGCCGCCGCGGACTTCCCCGAGCTCAACTTCGGGATCCATCACCTCGGCGACCCCTATGTCGACGAGACGATCTCGATCGCCAGCCGTTTCGACAACATCTACCTGATCCTGCCGCTCTGGTTTAACCAGTATTATCTCCAGCCCTGGAAGATGCTGGCGCGGCTCGGCGAGGCGTTGCTCTATGTCGGCTCCGATCGCATCTGCTACGGTTCGGAAGCCTTCATCTGGCCGCATGTCCAGACCTACATCGACACGCTTGCCAATCTCGAAATGCCCGAAGAACTGCAGGAGCGCTACGGCTATCCGGAAATCACCCGGCAGATGAAGGAAAACATCCTCGGCAAGGCCTTTGCCCGCGGCATGGGTATCGACATCGAAGCCAAGAAGATCGAACTGGGGCTGGTCCGATGACGGCCCGATCCGCCATTTCGCCGGATGCGCTCGAAGCTGCGTTTGCGCGCATCCGCCCCCTGATCCTTGGTCATGGCGGCGATATCGAGATCGCCGATATCAGCCCGGAGGGTGTCGTCAGCATCAAGCTCGTCGGCGCCTGCAGGGCCTGCCCCAACATGGCGATGACCTATGTCGGTCCGATCCGCACCTATCTGATGGAAGTGGTCGGTGTGGCGGAGGTTCGTTGCGAGCAGGTCAATACAAGCATCAAGACGCTTGATCGTCTCGCTCGTCGACTGGGGTCGAGACCGTTGATCGCGTGACAAGACGAGAGACTGAAAAGCGCCCGAAACCGCGCCCCGCAAGGAGCGCGGTTTCTTTGTGTCCCGTGACGAAATCCAGAATTTCGCGAACCAGGAAAGCAAAACGGCGCGCCAGTGGCGCGCCGTGGTTTCGGTCGATCTGGCTCGGCGATCAGGGAATGATGCGTTCGGCGCGCAGGCGGTCGAACACGTCGATGAATGAGCGTTCCGTATCTTGGCTCTCGGTGAAACCGAGCGCTCTCGCCTTGGCCATCGAGTGAACGCATTCCATCGGGCGCCCGAGGTCGAGATCGGTGTGCCAGGCAGAGGCGAGGCGATCGAGCTTGTTCGGCTGCAGGCCATGCTGGCCGACGAGCCCGTCCCAGTCATCGCCGAGATCCTTCATCTGCTCGGCAAGCGAATTGTACTGGCCAGGATACTCCGCCACGGGGATGTCGAAATAGTCGGCGATCGTCTTCCAGAGTTGCTCCCAGCGGAAGACATCGCCGTTGACCGCATTGAAGGCTTCGTTGCGGGCGTTCGGTTCCATGCCGGCCCAGACGATCTGCTTGGCGAGGATACGCGCGTCGGTGATGTCGTTGAGGCCGCGATAGGCGGTCGGGCTTCCGGGGAAGCGGAACGGACGACCGGTCGCCTTGCAGATCGAGGCGTGCGTCGCCAGCGTCGCGCCGATGTTCATCAGGTTGCCGACCGCATAGCCGATGATCGTATGGGAACGGTGGACCGACCAGCCGAAATCGTGCTCGGCGGCATAGGCCATGACGATGTCTTCGAGCTCGTAATAGAAGTTCTTCTTCGGCAGGCGCGGCGCCGTTTCGCGGAAAGGCGTGACGGGCTGGACCTTGCCGTAGTCCTCGAAGGGGCCGAGATAGTGCTTCGTGCCGGTGACGACGCCGACATGCTGGACGCAGCCCTTGTCCTTGAAGGCATCGAGCACATTCTTCAGCATGTTGCCGTTGAGGCGAATGTTTTCGTCCTCGTTCGATCCGAGCGTCCAGGAGCAGTAGAAGATGTGGGTCGGCGCCAGGTGGGAGAGGGCGGCAATCGCCTCGTCCCGCTTCAAAAGGTCGACGGCGTGCGGCTTGATGTAGGACGATCCGAGCGGCGGCCGGCGCGAGGCGCCGTGGATTTCCCAGCCGCCAAGGTCTCTCAGATGCTCGGCGACGTTCAGTCCGACGATACCGGTCGCACCGACGATCAATGCGCGTTTTTGATACATGGATTCCTCCCTTTGTGACGTGTGGGCGAGAGGATGACGGTTTGGCCTCTGGTCAGGTAGAGCGACTTGAGGAATAACTGAAGTGAATAAAGTTCACCAAGGTGATGGCAATGCAGAACCGGGCGCTCGAGATGGAAGTCTTCGTGACGATCGTCGAAGCCGGCAGCTTTTCGGCGGCTGCCCGGATCTTTTCGATGTCGCCATCGGCCGTCAGCAAGCTGGTCACGCGGCTTGAAAACCGCCTCGGCGTGCAGCTCGTCGTGCGCTCGACCCGCAGTTTCCGGCTGACGACGGAAGGCAGCGATTTCTACAAGACGTCACGTTCCATCGTGCAGGAAATCGCCGAGGCGGAGGCAAACATCGCGCGAAAGGCCGAGGCCGTCGGCGGACTTCTGAAAGTCAGCACCAACCTGCCGTTCGGCACGCATGTGCTCTCGCCGCTCGTCGTCCGGTTTCTCGATGAGAACCCGGGCATGCGCATCGATCTCGAGTTTAGCGACGAGTCCGTCGACCTGATTGCGGAGAAGACGGATATCGCCATTCGCGCAGGGCTCCTGCGCGATTCTTCGCTGCGGTCCCGTCGCTTGCTCGATTCACCAAGGCATGTCGTCGCCTCGCCGGACTACCTGGCTCAACATGGCGAACCGGTGCGTCCGGAAGAATTGCGCAAGCACGCCTGCCTTACCTTTGGCGGCCGTCCGCATCTCAACACCTGGCAGTTCAAGGACCCGGTGGACGGGGCGTCGGTTCATGTCGATGTCGCCGGAAGGCTGGTCGTCAACAACGGCGAATCCATGCGCCACTTCGCAATGCAGGGAGCTGGCATCGCCAGGCTTTCCGCGTTTCATATCAGTCGCGATCTTGCCGAAGGGCGCCTTGTAAGCCTGCTTGTGCCCTGGGACGCCGGGGAGACCGAACCCATATCGGCAATCTATTCGGCCCAGACGCATGTGCCGCAGAGAATTCGCAGGTTCCTGGATTTCCTGGCGCGCGCGATCTGACCAGAAATTATCAATTGATAAATTATCACTTGATCAGCTTTGTCGATGGTGTTACCTCTTGTGTCAGCTCAGGGAGAGAGCATGGGAGGTTCCCGGCCGTCGTTCCGGTCGGAGCCAAGTCTGATTTTCAAAGCATGAGGACTGACACCATCCGCGTGTCAGAACGATAGGCTATGGCAAAAGCAGCACGAAAATACCTCGACGCGGCCGATCGCGAACAGCAGATCCTCGAATTTGCGATCGATTTCGTCGCCCAGCGAGGACTACGGTTCACGACGCGAGAGTTGGCTGACGCGCTGGGCGTTTCGCAGCCGTTGCTCTACCGCTATTTCAAGAACCGCGACGACCTGCTCCAGAAGATCTACGACGAAGTCTACCTGAAGCGTTGGGATCCGGGCTGGAACGAACTGCTCGCCGATCGATCGCTGTCGATCCGCGAACGCCTTGTCCGTTACCTCAGGGCCTATACGGCTGCGATCCTCGATGAGCGCTGGATCCGGATCTTCATCGCATCGGCGCTGGAAGACCCGCAGATCACCCAGAAATATCTCGGCCTGCTGCACGAAACGACCTTTCCGCTGATCTTCGCCGAAATCGCGGCTGAAGCAGGTGTCGAGGTTCCGAAAGGCCCGAAGGCAGACGAACTGGTGCTTGAAATCGTCTGGGGTTTTCACTCCAGCTTCTTCTACATGGGCGTGCGAAAATACGTTTACCGCAACAACATCCCGGATGATCTCGATCCGATTATCCGAGCGCGTGTCGAAGTGTTTGTCACTGGCCTTGCGGCGAGCATGGGTCATCTCGGACAGTTCCTGCCCGAGTTGGAGGTGGCCCGATGAACAGCATCCAGGACCTCCGCGTCTTCTCGGAAATCGTCAAGTCGAACAGCTTTTCTCTCGCCGCCTCGAAGCTCGGCCTGTCGCCGGCAACGATGAGCGGACGGCTGAAGGCGCTTGAATGTCACTTCGGGGTGGCTCTCCTGAAGCGCACCACGCGTTCCTTGTGCCTGACGGAGGAGGGACGCTATCTCTTCGAAACGTCGCAGACCATCCTTGAGGATTTCGAGCGGCTCGACAAGACGATGCGTGCGCGCAAGAAAAATCCGAACGGAACGGTGACGATCGCAGCACCCACGGAATTCGGGCGGAAGTATCTGATCCCCTTGACCAGCGAGTTCGGCGCCGCGCATCCGGAAATCGGCTTCCGTCTCATCCTGGGTGAAGACGACGTCAATCTGGTCGACGACGATTGCGATATCGTCATTCGCTTCGGTGCCGTGCCCGACAGCGCAATGACCACCCGTAAGCTCGGTGAGAACCCGATGGTCATCTGTGCGGCTCCCGACTACCTGGTGCGTGTGGGGGCGCTGGAACTACCTTCCGACCTCGTCGCGCATAACTGTCTCGTCTATCTCGACGGTAAGACCGCTGCTGACAAATGGGGTTTTGCCGTCGATGGCGAACCGACGCTCGTCCGCGTCAGCGGCAACCGCATCGTCTCCGACAGGCAGGCGCTGATCGACCTTGCCAAGGCCGGCCAAGGGCTCATTCGCGTGTCGTCCTGGGATGTCGCGCGCGAACTGGAAGAGGGAACGCTGGTCGCGGTCCTCAGGGACTTCGACTGCGACCCCGAAATCATCCATCTCTTGTCTGAACCGAGACACCGCCTGCCTCTGCGGACGGCCGAGTTCATCGATTTTCTCCTGCAGCGCGTGAAGCGCCTGAGCCGCAGCGCGGAGCTCTGCAGGACCGAGTACCCAAGGCTGCGCGGCGCCGCCTGAGCGCATTTCACATCGCCCTTATTTCCGACGGTGCGTCTTTCCCGACCACCGAACGACGACGCATGGAGATTTTTTGAAATGGACTATGGTCTTGCCGGCAAGCAGGTGTTGATAACGGGTGGCGCCACGGGCATTGGGCGCGCCATCGCCTCGCTCTTTCTCGCGGAGGGAGCGGATGTCACGGTCAGCGGCATCAGCGCCGCCGAGGTCGAAGAAGCCCTCGCCGTTCTTGGCAAGCGTTGCCGTGGGATCGCCGGGGATCTGACGGTCGCGGGTGAGGCCGAGAGGCTTTATGCCTTTGCTTCGTCCCATCGCCCTGTCGATATTCTGATCAACAGCATCGGCATCTTCGAAGTCCGCGATTTCTTCGAGACGACGGACGAGCACTGGTTTCGCTACTTCGATGTGAACGTCATGACCGGCGTGCGCATGTCGCGGCTGGTCCTGAAGGACATGCTGGCGCGCGGCGAAGGCAGTGTCGTCTTCATCAGCAGCGAAAGCGCCGTCAAGCCGCAGCCCTGGATGGCGCATTACGGCGCCATGAAGACTTGCCTGCTCGGTCTGTCGCGCGCGCTTGCCGAGCTGACGAAGGGCACCCGGGTCAGGGTCAACACCATCCTGCCGGGCCCGACCAACACCGAAGCGGTGCGCCGCTACCACCAGGAAATCGCCGATGAGAAGGGCACGACCCGCGACACCGTCGTCTCCGATTACTTCGACGAAACCGAGCCGACGTCGCTCATCAGGCGGATGATCGAGCCGGACGAAGTGGCGCGCAGCGTCGTGCATCTGGCGGCAAGCCCGCACCTCAACGGCATGGCGATGCGTGCGGAAGGCGGCACCATCCGGGCCATTCTCTGAGCCTTCTTCAGCGGCGCTGAAGAGTGAATTCAGGGCAACGTCCTCAATCGCCGGCGCCAATCGGTTTATCAATAAAATCAGCAGGTTTCGGGAGGTGCAGGTGAACAGATTTGATCTTGGCGGCAAGCGTGCCTTCGTCACCGGCGCCGGAAGTGGCCTGGGACAGGCGATTGCAATTGCGCTTGCCGAAGCGGGGGCCGATGTCGCCTGCTTCGACCTGCCGGGTGCCGTCGGTCAGGACGAGACGCTTGACGCGATCTCTTCCGCCGGCCGGGTAGCACTGGCTCTTGACGGCGACGTCACCGAGCGCAGCTCGATTGAAGCCGCGTTCGACCGCGCCGAGCGGGAGTTGGGCGAGATCGATATCGCCGTCAACAGCGCCGGCATCGCCAACGTCAGTGCCGCCGAGACGATGCCGCAGTCGCAGTTTTTGCGGATGATGGACATCAACCTCAACGGGCTCTTCTGGTCCTGTCAGGTCGAGGGCCGTCGCATGCTCGAGCGTGGCCGCGGCTCCATCCTCAACATGGCATCGATCTGTGGTTCGACCGCCATCGCTGGCCTTGAGCAGGCGCACTACGACGCGACGAAGGCGGCGGTGATCCGCCTGACGAAGAGCCTTGCGGCCGAATGGGCCGAGCGGGGCGTGCGCGTCAACTGCCTGAGCCCGGGCTTCATGGCAACGCCCATGAACAGCCGGCCGGAAGTGGCCGAGAACGTCCGCAAGTTCGCCGAGATGACGCCGATGAAACGCATGGGGCAGCCACACGAAGTGGGCGGGCCGGCGGTTTTCCTCGCGAGCGAGGCGGCGAGTTACTGCACCGGTGTCGATCTCAACATCGACGGCGGCTTTCTATCAATCTGACGACAGAGTGGGAGGAGAAATCATGTCGACAGTTCTGAAATTCACCAGCGCCGCGATCATCGCCTTGTTGGCCGCGTCACCGGCGCTCGCCAAGCCCGTGAAGATCGGCTGGGTGCAGGGCAACGCCGCCTTCCAGGCGGAACAGCGCACCCAGGACGGTTTCAAGAAGTACCTGACGGAGAACAATATCGATGATTGGGAAGTGACCTATCTCGACTCTGCGGGATCTGCAGAGAAAGTCGCCAACAACATCGAGGATGCCGTCAACCGCGGGGTCGACGTCATCTACGTGACCTACGCGGACTTGCGCGCGTCCAGCAACGCGCTCAAGGGCGCGGAATCGGCGCACATTCCGGTCTACACCGTCGACTCCGGCTGGATCCCCGGCTCGACCGCAGACATCACCACCAACAACTGGCAGATGTCCGCCGAAGTATCGTTGAGCCTGATCAGCCAGATGAAGGGCAAGGGCAACCTCATCATCATCACCACCGACAAGATCAAGCCGGTGCGCGAGCGCACCGACACGCTGCGGGCGATCCTGAAGGAGTATCCCGACATCAAGGTCATCGGCGAATACAATTTCGACGTCGCCAACTTCTATCAGGAAACGCTGAACGCCGTGCAGGACTTCGCCACGCGCTATGGCGAAGAGATCAACGCCGTCTGGACGCCCTGGGACGAGCCGGCACAAGCGGCGATCACCGCGCTCCAGGGCGCCGGGCTGAACGTGCCGGTCTCGGGCATGGACGGACACCCGGAAGCGATCAAGGCGATCTGCGAGCCGAACTCGATGTTTGTTGCGACCGGACGGCAGCAGTTCGAGGAGTGGGGCGTGAACCTTGCGACCTACGCCAAGCGGGTGATGCTGGACGGTGACCATCCGAAGGAAGTCACCAACGGCAAGGACATCGTCTACTACGGTGCCACGCTCTTCACCAAGGACAACTGCAAGTGAACCGGCCGGGCGGGCGGTGCTGCCGCCCGTCCATTTCGGAGGTGCGACATGTCGATTGTTCTTGAGAACATCACCAAGCAATGGCCGGGCACGCTCGCGCTCGATGGCGTATCCATCGAGATCGTCGAGGGTCGCGTGCATGGCATCGTCGGCGAGAACGGCGCCGGCAAGACGACGCTCGTCAGTATCTTGAGCGGTGCCGTCCAGCCGACGGCCGGCACGCTCAGCATGGCGGGCCAGCCGGTCGCTTTCGAAAACCCGGCGGCGGCCGTGGCAAACGGCGTTTCGCTCGTATCACAGGAGGGCAGCCTCGTTCCGCATCTGACCGGGGCGGAGAACATCTGTCTCGGCTTCGAGCCGGTGAAGAGCCGGTTCTTCATCAACCGACGCGAGGTTCAGCGGCAGGCGGAAGAGCTGGCGAAACAGTGGTTTCCGGAAACGGCAATCGCGCTCAACCGCAAGGTCGACGAGCTTCCCTATGCCGACCAGAAGGTCATCGAAATCCTTCGCGCCTTGCACTCGCGCCCAAAGGTTCTGATCCTTGACGAGCCGACGGCGACGCTGCCGGCCAAGGAAAAGCAGAGCCTCTGGACGCTGATCCGCCAATTGTCCGATGCCGGCATGGCGGTCGTCCTCATCAGTCACTTCCTGCAGGAGGTCATCGATCTTTGCGACGAGATCACCGTGCTGCAGGACGGCCGCAAGGTGAGCCACCTTTCCAATGCCGGGCACGAGGTCACCGAGCGTCAGTTGATCGACCTCATGCTCAATCGCGGTCAGGCCGGCAATCAGCATCGTCTGCTCGATGGCACATTGACGGAGCGCACACTCGCGGCCGACGCGGAGATCGTCGTCGATATCGAGGGCTGGCAAGGCGAGCGTTTCCATGTGAACGGCCTTGAAGTTCGCAGTGGCGAGATCGTCGGTCTGATCGGCCTGACCGGTTCGGGGCATTTCGAATTCGCCCAGTCGCTGTTCGAGCCGCGCCTGGCGACGGCCGGTCGATACCGGTTCAAGAGCAAGGACGTCGGGCGGGCCAGCGTGCGGGACATGAAACGCTGTGGTGCTGCGCTTATCCCGGATCACCGGATGATCAATGCGATGATCGGCGACTGGACGGTGCGGGAAAACATGTCGATGGCCGGCATTCAGGAGACGAGCCTCAAGCCTTTCGGAATTGTTCAGAACGGCCGCGAGCGCGCCGAGACGCACCGCCTGATCAAGCGGCTGAACATCAAGACGTCGAGTGCGGAGACCAAGATCGTCGAGCTCAGTGGCGGCAACAAGCAGAAGGTCTCCGTCGCCAAATGGCAGTTCGCTTCCGAGGGCAAATACAAGCTCTTTGTCTTTCTCGAACCGACCGAAGGCGTGGACGTCGGCGCAAAGCGCGAGATCCACGACCTCATCGTCGCGCTCGCCGAACGCGGCGCGGCTGTCATCGTGGCGTCGAGCGATCTCCTTGAAATCGCCCATGTGGCCGACCGGGTCGTGGCGTTCAGGAATGGCCGGGACGCCGACCAGATTGCCCGGCGCGACTTCAGCGAGGCCGTCTTCATCAATGCAATTGCGGGGGTAACCCAATGACCATGACAACGACTATTGCCCAGGAGAAAGCGTCCCACCCGATGCGCATTGGCACACTCATCCAGAAATACAGCACGCTTGCCGTTCTGATCATCCTTTTCCTGGCTTTCGCAATCGGCACGGATCGGTTTTTCACCGGCACCAATCTCGTCAACATCCTCCAGCAGATCTCGATGCTGACCATCGTTGCCGTCGGTCTGACCTTTGGGTTCGCCGCCAAGGAGATGGATCTTTCCGTCGGCTATGTCGTTGGTCTCGCCGGCTTGCTGGCGCCCCTCTTGATGGTGGCCGGTGTGCCGATCCCCTTGTCGATCGTCGGCGCGCTCGTTGCTGGCCTTGCCGTCGGCCTCATCAATTCGGCGCTCGTCGTCGGCGTCGGTGTGCCGTCGCTGATCGCGACACTTGCGGCCGGTTCCATTCTTTGGGGCATCAATTTCATGATCTCCGGCGGTCGCGCGATCTATGGCGGCATTCCCGCAGACTATCTGGCTGTCGGCCAGGGCAAGGTCTTGGGCATCCTGCCCTATCCGGCGCTGATCATGCTGGTCATCGTTGGCAGTTCGTGGTTCGTCATGGAGCGCACGACCTTCGGCCGCTATCTCTATGCCGTCGGTGGCAACGCACGCGCCGCCGAGCTTTCGGGGATCAAGGTCCGTTCCTATCGGGTCTATGGGCTGGCGCTGAGTTCGCTCTTTGCAGCCATTTCCGGGATCATCCTTTCGGCCCGGCTCGGTTCTGGCCAGCCGAATGGGGGTGAAACCTATCTCCTGGATGGTCTGGCCGCGGTGTTCATCGGCATGACGATGCTTCGGCCCGGCACCGCCACCGTCATGGGCACGTTCTTCGGAGCGCTGCTGATCGGTATCATGAACAACGGTCTCAACCTCGTGGGCATGGACACCTACGTGCAGAGCATCGTCAAGGGCATCATCATCGTCATCGCCGTGTCGGTGGTCTCCCGTACGACAAAGCTGAAGCTCCTCTGACCAAACGGCCGAGGGGAGAATGCAGAAGAAGCCTTGACGCGCTCCTCGATTGCCGTGGCATCCTTGCCGCGGCCATCGGGAAGCATGTGGAGGAGACTGCAGCCATGAACCTGAACCTCAAAGACAAGGTCGTCATCGTCACCGGCGCAAGCTCCGGCATCGGGCTGGAAACGGCGAAGGCGTTTCTGGCAGAAGGTGCCCGCGTGCTGGGTGTCAGCCGTGACATGGCGCCTGTGAAAGACCTCGCAGCGGATGACCACTGGCGGGTGTGCCAAGTAGATCTTGGGGAAAAGGGGGCTGGGGAGGCCGCCGCAGACGCGGCACTCAAAGCCTTCGGCCGCATCGACGTGCTCTTCAACAATGCCGGCATCTGTCCGACGCGAGGCGGTTTTCTCGACGTTTCGGACGAGGACTGGGCGCAGACGTTCAATGTCAATCTGATCGGCTATGTCCGCATGGCGCGGGCTGTCTTGCCGACGATGCTCGCACAGAAGAAGGGCGTGCTTATCCATTGTGGTTCGGAGGCTGGGCGGATGCCGCACCCGCTGCTGCCGGATTACAGCACCTCCAAGGCGGCGATTGCCCTTTTGTCGAAGGCGCTTGCCCGGGAATTCACGCCCAAAGGCGTCCGCTCGAATGTGGTCGCGCCCGCCCACATACGCACAGAGCTCTGGGACCGCCCGGGCGGGTTCCTTCATGCGCTTGCGGAGCGCTACGGCACGACGATCGACGGCGCCGTGGATGCGTTTCTCGCCGAATCCAGACTGCCCGCGGGGCGGCTCGGAACCGCCCGCGACGTGGCCACGGCGGTCCTTTACTTGGCCTCGGATCTCTCCGAGTTCATCAGCGGCGACGTGATCAATATCGATGGCGGGGTCATACCCACCACATGACGGAGAAATCGGGATGATGCCGATGACGAACAGCAACGTCGGAATGTCGAAATCTTTTCGCGATGAGATCGCAAATGCGGACCCGCGGGTTGGACAAACCCTCGTGTCGGAGACTGAGTTCGTGCGTGTCTGGCACATCAACCTTGCACCCGGCGAACGCCTTGGCTTTCATCGGCACGAGCTGGATTATTGCTGGATTGCGCTAACGGCAGGCCGGTCCCTGTCCATGTTCGCGGACGGCAACACGGTCGTTACCGAGTATAACGCCGGCGACTGCAAAGTCTTCGCCTTTGCCGCGGACGAGACGATGGTTCACGATCTGACGAACATCGGCGCGACGCACCTGGCCTTCACCACGATCGAATTCAAGGGCTCGCTTGCGCGGGAGCACGATAAGCAGGTTTGAGGCGATCTGGTCCGAAGCAAGATCAGGAGCCAGATGTCTATCGTCGTATCACTTTGGCTTGCAAATACGCGGCCTTGAACGGGTCGAATGGATGCCAGACCCGCGGCTGGCTCCACTTACAACCCGCGCTCCCTATCCATTTTTCACGAAGAGCCTGCTCCTCGGTGCGGCGACGGACGCGCGCTCCACCAGGCGAACGCCAAGGTTGACCCGGCGCACATTGATTTCTGGATCGTTGATCCGTTCCAGCAACATTTGGATGCCGGCGCGGCCGAGCTCGGAACGGTCGATCCGCATCGTCGTCAGGGGCGGGCGGCTGTGTTGGGCGATCGCGATATCATCGACGCCGATGACCGAATAGTCGTCTGGAACAGAGTGGCCGCGCCCTTCAAGGGCCTGCATCACATTGATCGCGATCAGATCCGTGCTGCAAAAAAACGCTGTCGTGTCCGTGAAGCGGCCCTGCTGCAGCGCCTCCCGTATCGCCGGCGTCGTGTCGGGCTCCTGCAGGCCAAATGCTGCGAGATCGAAGAGGTGCCGGTTTTCGTCGAATCCGATGCCGGCTTCGTCCAGCGCGACGCGGAAGCCCTCGAGGCGGCGGCGAAGCGACAGGCGGTGGGGAATGGTCACGTGCACGATCTCGCGGTGACCGGCCGCAAGCAGCCGTTGTGCGGCAAGCCAACCGGCAGACCAGTTGTCGGGCAGCGCGCAGGAAAGCCGCATCGTGCGGTCCATGCCGTTGATGATGACGGCCGGGATACCGCTGTCGACGATCCGGTCGATCATGGCGGGATGGTCCATGCCGAGCAGGACGAGGGCGCCCGGTCGGATGTCGCGCAGGATGTCGGTGATTTCCCCGATTGCGATCTCCGCATCGAGGGAGACGAGCCTGACATCGATCCTCAGCGAACTTGTACTGGCCTCCGACAGGACGCCCTGGATGACGTCTTCGTAGAAGGCCGAACTCGCATAGAACTGTGCCGGCATCACCAGCACCGTGCTCTCGACGCCCGCGCGGATCAGCGAGCGGGCGGCCCGAACCTGGTAGCCCAGCCGCTCCGCGTGGTCGAGAATCTTGCGCCGGCTTTCGTCGCCGACGCCGCCGCGATTATTGAGCACCTTCGATACGGATGCGACCGAAACGCCCGCGGCGTCGGCGATATCCTTGAGTGTCGGGGCGTTCGATTCGTCATCCATATCGACGAGGGTCCTATCCGGCCGGAGTGGGCGAGATTGATCGCGGCTGCATGATCATGATCGTCCACTACCAGAAGAAGCGCGTGTGCCCAAGCGAGCGCATCAGTGCCTCCATGAAATAATAATCGCCATAGGGCAGCATGGCGTCGGAATAGCCGGCGCTGGCATGGGCCGCCCCATGGGCGAGCAGGCCTTCGGCCTTCGGGTCAACGGTCAGGTCGCAACTGTTGAGCAGGCCGCCGATCAGGCGATCGCCGAACGCATACCAGCGCGTGGCCTCCTCAGGTTCGCAAAGTCCGGCGAGGATGAAGACCCCGGCGGCCATGATGGCGCCGGCGGAGCTGTCGCGCGGTGCGGTCTTGGCGTCAGGCACGGAATAGTCCCAGACGGGAACGTCGTCGTCACCCATCAGCGCTTCCGCCTTCGCCGCCAAGCGCCGAGCAGCATCGAGGAAGGCCGGGTTCCCGGTCGTCGCTGCACATTGCGCATAGCCGTGGATCAGCCAGGCCTGGCCGCGCGACCAGCAGGAATCGTCCGCATAACCCTGGTGGGTCTCGCCGCGCAGCGGCTTGCCGCTCGCCGGGTCGAACAGAAACGTATGGAAGCTCGTATCGTCGGCGCGAACGAGGTGTTTCAGGGTTGTTGCGGCGTGGCCGTTGGCGGCTTCGGCAAAATCGTAGCGACCGGTCTCGCGATGCGCCCAATGCAACAGCGCGAGGTTTTGCATGGTATCGACGATGACGCGCCCATTGACGAATTCGGAGCGAATGCCGCCGTGGATCGAGCGGGCATTCCAGGCCTGAATGTATTGTCCGTCCGGCCGGTACCGCTCGAGCAGCCCGCCTGCTGCCTCAAGAGCGAGATCGCGTGCCTCCTGGTCGCCCGTCAGCAGCCATTCGGCCACGCAGCTCAGCGAAAACTGGAAGCCGAGATCGTGGTCTTGGGCATCGCGAAGGCGCAAGATGTCACGAAACACGGAACGGCGCGCGCGGGCGGCGTTCAGGAAGCGAGCGTCGCCGGTCAGTTGCAGCGCGAGCCAGAGTTGGCCGGCCTGAAAGCTCACGACCCAGTCATAAGGCCCGCAGAAGCTCCACGTCTGATCCGGCAGTCCGATCTTCGGATTGCGCAGCCCGATGATCGGCATGGTCTGGAGCAGCTTGGCAGTGCAGCGCTCCAGAGCCTGCTGGTGACGCTCGCGATTGGGGCGTTGGCCGACCATCTCGACCGCACTGAAATAGCTGTTTCGTTCTATGCGCATTGATAAGCCTCACGTTGGTTTCGTGAAGTTTTCGCATAGTTACGATAATTTCGTCAACTACGAAACTTTTTGTTGACGAGAAAAATTTCTGACGGTAGGTGTTGGATGCTCGGGAGGAGCCGGGCATGGTTGGAGAAAGTACAATGTCCACACTGGGGACAACGGAGAGGCCGGCTGCGGGTGGCCGATTCAAATTCGGAGACAGTCTAGCCGGTTACGGCTTTCTGGCTCCGTGGCTTGTCGGCTTCTTTCTGCTGACGCTCGGCCCCGCGATTGCCTCGTTCTATTTGTCCCTGACCGACTACAGCGGTCTCGGCGCCGCCAACTGGGTTGGTGCGGAAAACTATGTGCGCATCGCCACCGACGATCCGCGCTTCTGGACAGCAATGAACGTGACCTTCACCTTCGTGCTGCTGTCCGTTCCTCTGAAGCTCATCTTTGCGCTCGCCGTGGCAGTGGCGCTGAACAGGGGGCTTGAGGGCCTTTCGTTCTTCCGTGCGATCTTTTACCTGCCGTCGCTGGTCGGCGGCAGCGTTGCCGTGGCGGTGCTGTGGCGGCAGGTGTTTGCCGGCGACGGCCTGCTCAATCAGGCGCTCAACATGCTTTTCGGCTTCGAGGGGCCAAGCTGGATCTCTAACCCTTCGACGTCGCTCTACACGCTCGTTCTTCTGGCGGTATGGCAGTTCGGTTCGTCGATGATCATCTTCCTCGCCGGCCTCAGGCAGATCCCGCAGGACATGTACGAGGCGGCCAGCATCGATGGCGCGGGCAAGGCGCGGCAGTTCTTCAAGATCACCCTGCCATTGCTGACGCCGGTCATCTTCTTCAATGCCGTGATCCTGACGATCGATGCCTTCAAGGCCTTCACATCGGCCTTTGTCATCAGCGACGGAACCGGCGGTCCGATCGATTCCACGCTCTTCTACACGCTCTACCTCTACCAGGAGGCCTTCACCAACTTCCGCTTCGGCTATGCCTCGGCGCTGGCCTGGGTCCTGGTGCTCATCATCGCCTTCTTCACCGCCATGTCATTCCTGACGGCCAGGTACTGGGTACACTACGATGACTGATGCAACTCTTTCGACGACCACCATTGCACCCCGCGCCGACGCCGCCGAGCCCAGCGTGTCGCCGTGGAAGCGCGCTCTGCTTTACGCGCTGCTGGTCGCGGTCAGCTTCCTGATGCTCTACCCGCTGCTCTGGATGGTCGCGAGTTCCTTCAAGCCGGACAGCGAGATCTTCACCTCGACAGGGCTGATCCCGGCGGAGCCCACGGTCGATGCCTATCGTCGCGGCTGGGGTGGACTCAGCGTCAGCTTCGGGTGGATGTTCTTCAATTCGCTGGTGATTTCGCTGCTGGTGGTCGTCGGCAATCTCTTTTCCTGCTCGATGGCGGCCTATGCCTTCACGCGCCTGCGCTTCAAGGGACGCTCCTTCTGGTTCACGCTCATGCTCGGCACCTTGATGATGCCGCAACATGCCGTGCTGATCCCGCAATATGTCCTGTTTCTCAAGCTTGGCTGGGTGAACTCCATCCTGCCGCTGGTGGTGCCGAAGTTCCTGGCAATCGACGCCTTCTTCATCTTCCTGATGGTGCAGTTCTTCCGGGGTATCCCGCGCGAACTCGACGAGGCGGCGATCATGGACGGATGCGGGCCGCTGCGGATCTTCCTGAAGGTGATCCTGCCACTCTCCACGCCGGTGCTCGCGACGGCGGCGGTCTTCTCGTTCATCTGGACCTGGGACGATTTCTTCGCGCCGCTGATCTACCTGAACGACATCGAGAAATACACCGCACAGCTCGGCCTGCGCACCTTCGTGGACTCCACGGGGACATCCGATTGGGGTTCGCTTTTCGCCATGTCGACGCTGACGGTGCTTCCAATCTTCATACTCTTCATCCTGTTCCAGCGACTGCTGATCGAAGGCATCGCGACAACCGGCATGAAACGCTGACACACGGAAATTGAGAGATAGGGACGAAAACGATGACGACGCTGGCTTTGAACAAGGTCAAGAAGAGCTTTGGCAATCTCGACATCATCCGCGGCGTCGACCTGGCGATCGGTTCGGGAGAGTTCGTGGTGTTCGTCGGACCATCCGGCTGCGGCAAGTCGACCCTCTTGCGCATGATCGCGGGGCTGGAGCCGATCAGCGGCGGCGAACTTTCGATCGGCGGCGAGCGCATGAACGAAAAGGCGGCGAGCGAGCGCGGCATCGCCATGGTCTTCCAGTCCTATGCGCTCTACCCGCACATGAGCGTCTACAAGAACATGTCCTTCGGCCTCGAAACGGCAAAGATGCCGAAGCCGGAGATTGACAAGCGCGTGCGCAAGGCGGCCGACATCCTGCAGATCACCCATCTGCTCGACCGCAAGCCGAAGCAGCTATCGGGCGGCCAGCGGCAGCGCGTCGCGATCGGCCGGGCGATCGTGCGCGACCCCAAGATCTTCCTGTTCGACGAGCCGCTTTCCAACCTCGACGCGGAGCTGAGGGTCCAGACGCGCGTCGAGATCGCCAAGCTGCACAGGGACATCGGAGCGACGATGATCTACGTCACCCATGACCAGGTCGAGGCGATGACACTTGCCGACCGCATCGTCGTGTTGCGCGCCGGTGTGATCGAGCAGCACGGCACGCCGCTCGAGATCTACAACCGGCCCGCCAACCGGTTCGTCGCCGGCTTTATCGGCTCGCCAAAGATGAACTTCCTCGATGTCGCCGCTGGCGATGTCCGCGATGGTGGCGTTTCGGTCCACATTGCCGGCAGGCAAACGCTACTGCCGACCGAGGAGCGTGTTGCGGCCGGCTCAAAGGTGAGCCTCGGTCTGCGGCCCGAACACATTGGCATCGACGGGGCAGGCGGGCTCGAACTCGGCGCGCTGACGGTCGTGCATGTCGAGCATCTCGGCGGCCAGACCATCGTCTACGGCCGGCTGGTCGACGGGCAGTCGCTGACGGTCGCTCTCGATGGGCAACGCGCGATCAATGCCGGCGCCGCACTCACGGTGAGCATTGCCGCTGAAAACTGCCACCTGTTCGACGAGGCCGGCGATCGCATCGGCCGATAATCTCGAAACGGGATCTCAAAACACAATCCTGGAGGAGGAGAACATGATCAACAGACGCCATTTCTTGCGGAACGCCGCCCTGTTCGGGGCCGGCGCCACGATCGCGACGATGCCGGCATTCCGCGCCTTTGCGGAGGAATCCATGCGCCTCTACTGGTGGGGCACACCCAGTCGCGCCGAGCGCACGCTGGGTGCAGCCAAGCTGTTTGAAGCCGCGCACTCGGGCGTGAAGATCGTCGGCGAGGTGGGGGGCAGCGACTATTGGGCCAAGCTGACGACGATGATTGCCGGCGGCAATGCGCCTGATATCTTCCAGCTTGAGCCGAGCCGCTTTGCCGACTACAGCCGCCGGGCCACCAACCTGCCGCTCAGCGACTATCTCGGCAAGGTGATCCGCACCGAAAAGCTGGTGCCGGGCGTGCTTGATCTTGGAACTGTCGACGGCAAGGTCACGGGCATGCCGCTGTCGCTGAACGCCTTCGCGATGATCTACGACGCGGATGCGGTGGCGAAAGCCGGGCTCGCACCACCTTCGGCAAAAACCACCTGGGATGACTTTGCCAAGCTCTCTATCGACCTCACCAAGGCGATGGGCAAAAAGAACGTCTGGGCGGTCGGAAACGCGTCGCGCTACATCTTTGCCTTCGAGGCGTTTCTGCATCAGCGTGGCAAGAAGCTCTACACAGAGGCGGGAAAGCTCGGCTACGAGGCAAGCGACGCCGCTGATTGGTTCGGCTACTGGGAAAGCCTCACCAAGAACGGCGGCTGCGTGCCGGCCGAAATCCAGGCGCTCGACAAGGTTCTGGTCGACAGCAACCCGTTGGCGACCGGCAATGCGGTCATGGCCATTGCGTTTTCCAACCAGCTGCCGGCCTTCCAGAAGATCTCCAAGAGCACGCTCGACATCACCTCGCTGCCGGTCAGCACTGCCGGCGGTCCCTCCGGTCTCTTCTATCGACCTGGCCTGCATTGGTCGATCGCGAGCACCGCGAAGAACCCGGAACTTGCGGCGCAGTTCATCGATTTCTTCGTCAACGATCTGGAGGCCGGCAAGATCCTTCAGGTCGAGCGGGGCGTGCCCGTGAACACCGTTGTTCAGGCGGCCGTTCTCCCGTCGATTGACGCAACAGCGAAGAAGACCGTCGACTATGTCAACAGCATCGCAGACCGCGTTGGCACCTACCCACCGGCCGTACCGCTCGGTGCCGGTGAGCTTGACGAGCGTGTTTTCCGGCCACTCGCCGACAAGGTGGCGTTCGGCCAGTTGTCGCCGACCGATGCGGGTAGCGAGCTCATCTCGGCGGCCGACCGCATCCTCAAGGCCTGAGCATCGGCTCCGATTTGCCAAGCTGCGCGGGGGCACCTTTCCGCGCGGCGATGTCTGAACGAAAGCCTTTTTTATGACCGACATGATCTTCGCTGAAACCCTGTTCAAGCCCTGGGCAGGCAATCCGCTTAAAAGCCGCGCCGATGTGGAGGCCGCGCTCAGGGCGCTGGTCGAGCCGGTGGAAAAGTATCGGTCTCCGGGCGGCGCACGTATCCGCCTGGATGCCCATGCCGCGCATTTCGACCAGGAATCCGCCGACATGGAGGGCTATTCCCGACTGCTCTGGGGGCTGGCGCCGGCTCAGGTCGGCGGTGCGACATGGATCGACTGGGCGCCGATCGCCCGCGGCCTCGCCAATGGCTGCGATCCGGCCCATGCGGAATATTGGGGCGACTGCTTCGATCGCAGCCAGCGTCTGGTGGAGCTGGCGGCCATCGGCTTCGCACTGAGGCTCGTGCCGGGCAAACTCTGGGCGCCCCTGTCCGAGGCTCAGCGGCAAAATGTAGCTACCTATCTGCGGAAAGGTCATGCCTGCGAGTACAGCGACAACAACTGGAAGTTCTTCCGGCTGCTGGTCAGCATGGGGTTGCGCCATGTCGGCGTCGACTGCGACCGTCGGCTTGACGAACAGTACCGGCGCGAGCTTGACGGGTTCTACCTCGGCGACGGCTGGTATCACGATGGCGATACGCGCCGGGCCGATCACTACATTCCCTTTGCCTTCCACTTCTATGGTCTGATTCTGGCCGCCCTCGATGGTGCCGACTGGACGAACAGATATCGGGAGCGTGCCCGTTTGATCGCCGGCGACATGGCGAGATGGTTTGCCGATGACGGGCCGGCGCTCTGCTTCGGCCGCTCGATGACCTATCGCTTTGCCATCGCCGGTCTCTTCGGCGCCATGGCCCTCGTCGACGAAGACACGATCCCCTTCGCCGAGCAGAAGGGATATTTCCTGCGTAATCTGCGCTGGTGGGCAAGGCAGCCTTTTGCCGCGCGCGACGGCGTGATGCCCGTCGGCTATGCCTATCCCAACCTGATCATGTCGGAACCCTACAATTCCGCGCAGTCGCCCTATTGGGCGCTGAAGGCCTTCCTTCCGCTCATGCTGCCGGAGGATCATCCGTTCTGGGCGAGCGAGGAGGCTATCTGCCCCGAGCGACCGGCTGTCTCCGCCCAACGGCACATTGGCTTCCTGATCGCCAATCCGTCGGGGGATGCGATTGCGCTCTCCTGTGGTCAGCACACGAGCGCCGAGAACACCTTCATCCGTTTCGCGCCCGAGAAATACGCGAAGTTCGCCTATTCGGCGCGCTACGGCTTCAGCGTCGAGAACGACCTCTGGCGGTTCGACAATTCCGTGCTCGAATCGATGATTGGCTTCAGCGACGACGGCGTGCATTTCCGGGTGCGCGAAACCAACGAGGTGGCGCTCATCGCAGACAACGTTCTCTATGCGCGCTGGCGGCCCTTCGCCGATGTCACCGTGGAGAGCTGGCTCTACTGGGATGGCGATTTTCACGTCCGGCTCCACCGCATCGATACGCCGCGGCCGCTTTCCACCATCGAAGGTGGCTTTGCGATCGGACGCGAGGCAGGCGAAGTCCGTGAGCAAGACGTCGGCCGCGCCGTCGTCACCACTGGGACGGATCTGTCGGCGGTCCTCGACATCGGCTCGACCGTTGCGCGCCAGGGGCGGTGCCACATCGCGGCGCCGAACACCAATCTGGTTTCTGCAAAGACCGTGGTTCCTCAACTGCTCGGCACTGTTCCGGCCGGCGTCAGCAATCTGGCGGTGGCAGTTCTCGCGCAGGCCGGCCCGACAGAGGGCGAAAGGAAACTTGCCCACCTGCCCGCAGCGCCGGACGTCGAATCGCTCCAACGGCTGCTGTCCAAGCAGGGGACTTCCGTAACCCTGATGCGCGGCGTGCCGCTCTGACCTGAACCGATCCTCCGCAACGACAGAAAGACCCGCCATGACGATCCCCGATTTCTCGTCCCGCCACGTCATTGACCCGCTCGCTGCGGCCGCGATGGGGACGGACGAACTGCGCCACAATTTCCACATCGCCGGCCTGTTCGAGAGCGACCGTGTCAACCTCACCTACACCCACTATGACCGTATGGTGATCGGTGGTGCGATGCCGGTCGATACCGAACTGACGCTCGAAGCCATCAAGCCGATGGGTACGAAGACCTTTCTCGAGCGCCGCGAGATGATCGCCGTCAACATCGGCGGGCCGGGGCGCGTCGTCGTCTCCGGCAAGAGCCATGCTCTTGGCAAACGTGACATGATCTATGTCGGTATGGGGCAGGATGTGGTCCTCGTCTCGGACGATCGCGCCAACCCGGCGAAGTTCTATTTGCTGTCGGCGCCGGCGCATCGTGCGCTCCCGACGGCGCTCATGACAATAGCCGGCGCGAAGCGTCTCGATCTCGGCAGCCCCGAGACATCGAACGAGCGTTCGATCTTCCAGTTCACCAACAGCATCGAGACCTGCCAGCTGGTTGTCGGCATGACGGAACTGAAGAAAGGGTCGGTGTGGAACACCATGCCCGCCCACATCCATGACCGGCGCATGGAGGTGTATCTCTATTTCGATCTTCCGGAGCCGGCGCGGGTCTTTCATTTCCTCGGCGAGCCCTCCGAGACGCGCCATATCGTGATGGGCAACGAAGAGGCAGTGCTGTCGCCGGTGTGGTCGATCCATTCCGGCTGTGGCACCTCCAACTACGCCTTCATCTGGGCGATGGCTGGCGACAATATCGATTACACCGATGCTGACCCGGTGCCGATGGAGACGTTGCGATGAGCGACCTTTCCGCCTTCAGCCTGGAGGGAAAGCGCGTGCTGGTCACCGGCGCCAACACCGGGATTGGCCAAGGCATAGCGGTTTCGATCGGCAGGGCCGGCGGCGAAGTCGTCGCGGTCGGGCGCTCGTCCATGGCGGAGACGGTCGAAAGGGTCGCGGCAGTGGGCGGCAGGGCCGTGCCATTTGCATGCGATCTCGCCGATGGTGATGCGGTCAAGCGGTTGATCGATCGCGTCTGGCAGGATTGCGGCCCGCTCGATGGATTGGTCAACAACGCCGGGATAATTCGCCGGGCCACCGCTGTCGAACTCTCGGAGGCAGACTGGGACGAGGTGATCGACCTCAACCTGAAGGCCGCCTTTCTCCTGAGCCAGGCCTATGGCCGCAGACTTCTTGCCGAAAAGCGGGCCGGGCAGATCGTCAACATCGCCTCGTTGCTGTCGTTCCAGGGCGGCATTCGTGTCGCGTCCTACACCGCGTCAAAGCATGGGGTGCTCGGCATCACCCGCATCCTTGCCAACGAATGGGCAAGTCAGGGCATTAACGTCAACGCGATCGCACCCGGCTACATCGTCTCGAACAATACCGAGGCGCTGCGGGCGGACGTTGATCGCAGCGCCTCGATCCTTGACCGCATTCCGGCAGGCCGCTGGGGCACCCCGAACGATATCGGCGATGCTGCTGTTTTCCTGCTCGCGCCGGCGTCGAACTATATGCACGGCGCGGTCGTGCCGGTGGATGGCGGTTGGCTCGCACGGTGAGGAAAACTGGCCCAGCCGGTTTGAGCTGCCCGCGGCGCGGAAGGTTGCGAACGCCTCAGTGGCTCATTCAACGAGCAGAATACGCTTTGGGCGGTCCTGCAATTGGAGCGTTGCTCATCCGGTTTGCGGGTTTGCCTCACGCCCACGCCTCGTCAAAGCCTTCACCACGGTCTGAAGGAAGTCATCGACGAAGGTGAAGATCACCGGGATGACGACGAGGCTGAGAACGGTCGAGGTCATCAGGCCGCCTATGACGACGATCGCCATCGGTTGACGGAAGCTCGGATCGCCGCCGCTCAAACTCAAGGCGATCGGGAGCATGCCGCCGCCCATGGCGATCGTGGTCATGACGATGGGCCGGGCCCGCTTGTGGCAGGCATCGACGAGTGCATCGAAACGCGAGAGGCCCGCGCGCCGCGACATGATCGCGTACTCGACCAAAAGGATCGAGTTCTTCGTCACCACACCCATCAGCATCAGCAGCCCGATCACGGCGGGCATCGAGAAGCTGGTGCCCGTCAGCACCAGCGGAAGCAGGGCGCCGCCGAGCGACAGCGGAAGCGCCATCAGGATCGTCAGCGGTTGAAGGAAGTCGTGGAAGAGCAGGACGAGCACCGCATAAATGCAGAAGATACCGATCGCCATGGCGATGCCGAAGCTTTCGAAGAGTTCGGAGCTGCGCTGCAACTCTCCCTGTTCAACGAGTTTCACCCCGTCAGGGAGATTGCGAAGTGCGGGCAATGCCTGCGCCTCGCGATAGACGTCGCCGAGGATGCGCCCGTTGAGTTCGACCGAAAGCGTCACGTTGCGCGAGCGGTCGATGCGATTGATCTCGGATGGGCCGCCGCCGATACGGATGTCTGCGACAGAGCCTAGGTCGACGCTGCCTCTTGCACCTGTGACACGCAGGTTCGCGATATCGTCGAGCGTCGTGCGGTTGCTCGGATCGAAGCGAACGCGGATCGAGATCTGGCGTTGCGGCAGGTTGAGCTTGGCGAGCGCGGAAGAGTAGTCCCCGTTCGTCGCGACGCGAACCGCCTCGGAGATCGCCTCGGTCGTCACGCCGAGAGCCGCGGCGCGGTCGACATCGGGCACGATCTGGATTTCCGGCGCTTGTAGCGAAGCGCTTGAGGTCACGGCGCCGATGCCCTGAAGCGTGCGCAACTGTTCCTCGAGTGCGCCGGCTGCCTGATCGAGCGCGCCTGCGTCGTCGCTTGAAAGCGTGATCTCCAAGGTCGTACCGTTGCTGCCGGTGCCGACCTCGATCCTGGCGCCGGGCAGGACGGCGAGCGCCTGCCGGATATCGTTTTCGATCTCCGCTTGCTTGCGGTCGCGATCGCCGATCTTCTTGAGATCGACCACAAGCGTGGCGGTTGCCGTATCGCTCGTGGTGGAAGAATCGAACCCGCCCCCGGAGGATGCCGTTCCGACCGAGGAAAACACACGCGTCACGTCCGGCAGGTTTGCAACGATTTGCGCCGCCTGGCGCGTCAGTGCGTCGGTTCGCTCGATCGTGCTGCCCGGTTGCAGTGTAAGGGTCACCTGCGTCTGCGCGTCGTCGGATGCCGGCAGGAAGCCGGAGCTCAAGAGCGGGATCGTAGAGAGCGACAGGCCGAGAAAGACGCAGACGCCGAGCACGGTCAGCTTGCGATGGCTGAGGCATGCTTTGACGAGGGCCATATAGGCCCGCATGATCCGGCCATCTTTCTGGGCAACCGGATGCGCCTTCATGAGGTAGGCTGCCATCATCGGCGTCAGCAGGCGCGCGACCAGCAGGGAGGCAAGAACTGCGACGGCCGCGGTCACGCCGAACTGGCGGAAGATCAGGCCGGGAATCCCGCTCATGAAGGCAGTCGGCAAGAACACTGCAACGAGCGTGAAGGTCGTGGCGATGACGGCAAGGCCGATCTCGTCTGCTGCCTCCAGTGCCGCGTCCATGGGCGACTTCGACATCTGCAGATGGCGGGCGATGTTCTCGATCTCGACGATGGCGTCGTCGACGAGGATGCCGACGACGAGCGACAGCGCCAGCAAGGTGACGGTGTTCAGGCTGAAATCCGCCAGATACATCACGAGGAACGTCGGAATGACCGACAAGGGCAGGGCGATTGCCGACAGAAACGTTGCCCGCCAGTCGCGCAGGAACAGCCAGACCACCACGACTGCAAGGATGGCGCCTTCATAGAGCATGTGCATGGAGCCGTCGTAGTTTTCGATGATCGGCCCGACGGTGCTGTAGGCTTCGACGATCTCGATGTCGGGATTGGCGGTAGCGAAGGCTCGCATGGCGGTTTCGATATCGGCCGCGACGCCGGTATCGGAAAAGCCGTTCGATCGCTTGACCTGGACGGCGATCGCCGGCGCGCCGTCGAGATAGGCGATCGACGATCGGTCGGCAAAACTGTCGGTCACGGTGCCGATCTCGTCGAGCCGCACCAGTTCTCCGCTCGGCAGCGGAATGGCGAGCGCCTTCAAATCCTCGATGGACGAAACTGCGCCGAGTGTGCGAACAGCCTGCTTGCCGCCCCCGATTTCCGCCCGGCCGCCAGAGGTGTCCGACTGCACGGATTTCAGCTGCGCGGAAACGGATGCGGCGCTGAGGCCGAGCGAATTCATGACCTCAGGATCGAGATCGATGTGTACTTCGCGGTCGATCCCGCCGATCCGGCTGACTTCGCCGACACCCGACACCGCCAGAAGCGCCTTGGTCATGTCGTTGTCGACGAACCAGGAGAGCTCGGTTTCATTAAGTTGGGTCGAACGCACCGCATAGGTCAGGAGCGGTGAGCCCTGCACAGTGACTTTCGTCACGCCCGGCGTCTGCATCTCGGCGGGGAGGTCACCGTTGGCGCTGTCGACGGCATTGCGGACCTCGTTGAGGGCTTCTTCGCTGTCCTTTTCCAATTCGAAAGAGACGTTGATGGAAACCGCGCCATCCGTGATCGTCGTGGTGATGTGGTCGAGCAGGCTCAGCGAGGCGAGCTTGTCCTCGATCTTGCGCGCAACTTCCGTTTCGAGCTGTGCCGGTGCTGCGCCTTCGAGCGTGGCACTGATCTTGATCGTCGGCAGGTCCATATCCGGAAAATTCTGGACCGAGAGCCGATCGAAGGCGAGCAAGCCGCTCACGGTTAAGAGAATGAAAAGAAGGATGGCGGGAACCGGCTTGCGGATCGACCAGGAGGAGAAGTTCATCACGCCTCTCCCTCGACCCGAACGAGGGCCCTATCCGCAAGGAAGGCACCACCGGTCGTCACAACCTCGGCTGCGCGATCGAGACTTGAGAGGATCTCGACCTCTCCACCATTCCGGCGGCCGGTCTCGACACGGACGCGCGCGACGCGCCGGTCGGGTCCGACGGTGAAGACGTAGCTGATCCCATCGCGTTGCACGAGCGCCGCCTCCGGTACCGTCAATGCCGGCTTCGTCTCAAGCTCGATCTGGCCGGTGACGTAAAGACCGACCGGGGGATGCGTCTCCATCGCCAGCGCCACATAGACGAGCGCGCGGCCAGTATCGGTGCTGACCGTTGGCGAAACGAGGCGGACCGTTCCCTCGATACTCTCGCTTCCAGGACCAGAGATCATGGCGGCAAGGCCTTCCTGGATGCGAGGAAGCTGACGTGCGGAGACTTCGGCCTGCCACTCGACGCGCTGCTGGCGGATCAGCCTGAACAACTCGCTGCCGGAGGAAACGACGGCGCCTAGCTGGGCCGAGCGGGATGTGATGAGACCGTCGTCGGCGGCGACGATGGTCGTCTGGGCAAGCTTGATCTTCTGGCTTTCCAAAGAGGCCTCGGCAGATTCGACGGCTGCGACCGCCGTCTGTTCGGCGATCAGGTATTCGGTGATCTTCTCGTCCGAGAGCGCGCCGCTCGCCTGCACTTTCCGGGCGCGCTCGGCATTTGCCCTGGTCTTGGCAAGGTCAGCCTTCGCCGTTTCGAGTGCCGCCTCTTCCTTGCGCAATTCGGCGCGAACGCTTTCGTCGGCAAGACGCACGAGTGGCTGGCCCTTGGAGACGATCGATCCGACGTCGACGAGGACTTCGGTGATGCGAAGGCCGCCGATTTCCGCGGCGATAACCGCCTCGTGCCAGGGCTTCAGCCAGCCGCTGGCCGGCACCGTTTCGGGCCATTGGCGCATCGTGGGCTTGGCCACGGCGACGGTGAGGACTGCGGCCTCATTCTCCAATGCAAAGGCGCTTGGGGTCGGGGAAACAACGCCAGCGCAGAGGGCAAGCGCGAGGAGCAACGGGGCCGATCGCATCAGAGCATGTTTCCTTTTGATTGTTCCCGGAGAGGTTTTGGGACGGTTGCGTTTTGGTTCCAGCCGCCGCCCAGTGCCTTGTAGAGGGCGATCCAATAGCGAACGGAATCGCGGCGGATCTCGATCAGCGAGACCTCGGCCGACTGCGCCGACCGCCGCGCCTCCTCGCGGTCGAGCAGACTTGCTCCACCCGCCTTCCAGTTCGAGTCGATGGCGTTGAAATAGGTCCGATAGTTCTTCGCCGCGGTGGTGGCGTCGCCTATGCGCCGGCGCGCGCTGTCGGTGCGCACGAGCGCCGTCTCGACTTCGGCGACTGCGTCGAACACGCCGGTCTTGTAGGCCGCGACGGCGGAGTCATAGTCGGCGATGGCGCTGGCGACGCCAGCGCGGCGCGATCCGCCATCGAAGAGCGGGATCGAGAGCGCAGGGCCGAAGGACCAGGGAACGGAGCTTCCGGTCAGCGAGGAACTGCCGATCGTCAGTGCCCCTCCGAGACTGAGGCTCGGATAGAGGTCGGCTTTCGCAGCCCCGACTTCGGAAAGCGAGGCCGCGATCTCAAGCTCCAGCGCATTGATATCCGGACGTTGCCGCAAGGCATCGGCCGGCACAGCCGCCAGCTTGAGATCTTTCGGAGACGGGATGGCTGTCTTCCCCGTTCCCAGGAGGTCGCGGACGCGCGGTTCGTCGCCGCCCGAGAGCTGGGCAAGCGACTTGATGAGGACCTCACACTCGGCGCCCTGAGCCGTCAGCGTCGAGGACGAGGAGGCCGCACCGGCCCGCGCCAACGCCAGATCGGCGCTCGAGGTGAAGCCGGAGGTCGCTGCCGTTTCCATGGCGCGGATCGTCGCGCGTTGCGAGGCAAGCTCGGCGGCGTAGACCTTTTCAAGCTGTCGGCAGGCCCGGTACTGCACGTAGGTGTCCGCGACTTCGGCGGCGAGCGATACGCGAGCCTCGTGCCAATCGGCGACCTCCTTGCGAACCCGAAGCCCGGCCGCCTCGCTCTGCTGCCTCACCTTGCCGAACAGATCGATTTCCCAGGAGGCGTCGAGCCCACCGCTTGAAGTCGCCGCGCCTGCAACCTGATTGCGGCTGGTGCCGCCGGTGCCGGCGCCCGTGGACGAGGCTGAACCGTCAAGTCCCGGGAAAAGGCCCGCCCGCGTAGACGCCAGCGTCGCACGGCTCTTTTCGATATCCGCCGCGGCGGACTCAAGGCTTGGATTTTCGGTCTCTGCCGCCGCGATAAGCGCGGTCAGAGAGGGATCATTGAAACTCGACCACCACGACAGAAGGTCGACTGTCCGGCCGCTATGCGGAAAGGTCGCATGCCAGTGATCCGCGACTTTCACGGCGGGTGCCTTGAGATCGGCGAGGGTCGTGCAGCCTGAAACGACCAGGCAAACAGCAATGCTGCACGCGCCGGCAAATCTTCGATGGGCCGCCTTCATTGCTCTTCTTCATCCCGTTGCTCTTGCTCGGGATGTAGCCGATCGAATGTAAAGTGCGGTCAAACCTCGGTTAAGTTAGGTAAAATCCAGTGCCTGGGGCGGTGTCGTCGTATATTCGTTCCTTGCACATGAGGAGGCGCTGAACATGGAAAAGGTCCTTCTGGTCGACGACGACACGGAACTCACGACGCTTCTGAAGGAGTACCTGGAGGAGGAAGGGTTTTCCGTCGTCACCACCGAGGACGGCCGCATGGCAATCGGGCTGACTGCGTCGAATGCGGTCGATATCGTCGTGCTTGATATCATGATGCCGAAGATGAACGGGATCGAGCTTCTTCAGCGTATTCGTCGCACCAGCGCCGTGCCAATCCTGATGTTGACGGCCAAGGGCGACGATGCCGACCGGATTGCCGGTTTGAACCTTGGCGCTGACGACTATGTGCCGAAACCCTGTTCGCCTGGTGAACTGGCGGCGCGGCTGCGCGCTATTCTGCGCCGCGCAGGCCGCTCGGCACCCGTGTCGGAGGTCTTACGGGCCGGCGACCTCGTCCTCCACCCGGCAAGCCGGACTGCGGAATGGCGCGGGAAACCGCTCGAACTGACCGGTACCGAATTCAGCCTGCTCGAGGTGTTGGCCCGCAGTGTCGGCCAGCTCGTACCCAAACAGGAGATTTCCAAGCGGGCTTTCGGCCGGGCGCTGACCCCGTTCGACCGACGGATCGACGTCCACATCAGCAGTGTCCGCCAGAAGCTTGGCGCGCGCGAGGACGGCCAATCGTGGATCCAGTCGGTCCGAGGCCAGGGCTACCAACTCGTGCAGGACCGCTGATGCGTCGGCTGTTCTGGAAGTTCTTTGCGGTCATCTGGCTGACGCTGACCGGTTCGATTGCCGTATTGATCACCGTGCTCGCCTTCCTTCAGGTCGTGCCGTTCTCGCGTGAAGTGGAACAGGGGCAACAGGCTCTTACACTCGACGTTGCGGCGCGGCTTCTTGAAAAACAGGGGCTCGGCGCGGCCGAAGCCTTCATATCCGAAGCGGCGAGAGCCTCGACGCCGGTCCTGCTCGCGGTTTCGTCGGTGTCGAGCTCCGGCGAGTGTGCGCAGGCGCCGGCCGAAGGCACGCGGATCGTCAGGAACGGCGACATCTGTTACCGCGTTGCCCTCAGGGAGCGTGGGGACGGACCCTTTTCGCGAATCTTGCCCCGGTTCGTGCCGTGGCTCTCGGCGTTTCTCGCCGCCGCGATCGCCGCCTATCTGCTGGCGCGCTATCTCCTCGGCCCGGTGGAGTACTTACGCAACGGGCTGAGCGCGCTTGCCGCCGGCCGTTTCGATGTGCGTATCGGCGATAGGATGGGCGGACGCAGGGATGAAGTCGCTGCCCTCGCGCATGACTTCGATGTGAGTGCTGCGCGGCTCGAGGAAATGCAGAAGGTGCAGCAGCGGCTTTTTCACGACGTGTCCCATGAATTGCGTTCGCCCCTTTCGCGCCTGCGCGCCGCCATCGGTGTGCTGGAACAGAACCCCGCGAAGCTTGAGACGGTAATGGGGCGAATGGTCCGGGAGATCGAGCGCATCGACGGCCTCGTCGGCGAGATCCTCACGCTCGCACGCCTTACGGACCAATCAAAGGATGCGCTCGAGGTGCAGACGCTCGATGTCATCGACATTCTCGACGACATTGTCGCCGATGCGGCGTTCGAGGCGCAAAGTCGCGATATCCGGGTCAATCATGATCGGGCGGGAGCCTTTGTCGCCGACGTTAATGGCGAGTTGATCTATCGGGCCATCGAGAATGTCGTGCGCAATGCCGTCAAGTATACTGCCGACCACACGCAGGTTTCTGTCGTCTCGAGGATCGAGAACGACCGATTGCGCATCACGATCTCGGACCAAGGACAGGGCGTGGCCGCAGCCGAGCTCGGCCGGATCTTCCACCCATTCTCCCGCGGAGAGGCCGCCAGCACGACCGGCGGCTATGGGCTTGGCCTTGCCATTACCAAACAGGCCATCGAGTGGCACGGCGGAGCCGTTGAAGCCTCGATCGCAGAAGTGGGGGGGCTGACGATTGTGCTGGAGCTCCCAAGGGCTCGGCAGAATGGTGCATCGGTCTAGGCTTCAGGGTTATCCGCCGGCAGCAGGGCGAGGCACACCGTCCAAACGTGCCTGGAACTTTGAAGCTACGCAATTCCTGACGGAACCGCATCACACTTTTCCTGGAATTGCCGTTGAGAAGGGCACCCGCATGTCGAGTCTCTATGCCCAGTCGGCCGTATCCACGCGTCTTCAGACCCGACCGGTGCTTTGCGGGGGCGGACACGCTCTTGCGCGTTGTGGCCGGTGCGCAGGATCTGCTTGAGACAAGTGCGTTGCCACGGTGGGCAAATGAAAGTCTCGTTTGTTCAACTCAGGCCACTGCCGACAGAGAATCTCGGAAGCCAGCCATTCGCTGGCTGTCACGCCGATAGCTGATTTTCCGAGCGAGCCAGCAACCGATCGTGAGACCGGAAATGCTACCGGTGGAACTGCGTTCTACCTGAACGGTCCAATCTCCAGGGGGAGCCGCGTCCATCGAGCGCCTTGTCGTGATGATCCAGATGTCCTCGGCCAGAGCGTACATGCGTTCCATCGGGCCTGTGCCGAGCATTCCATGGAACATGGCGTAAACGGCACCGTCGCGGGCCTCGATTTCAAGATGCGCTTCGAGCTCGTCCGACCAATAGCAGCCGGCGATTTCGGCGCCATCGGCCCATTCTATGGCCGCCAATGGGCGGGCGATCACCTCGAGGTTCTCGCTTTCACGCTGCATGACGAGGCTATCGCCATCTTTTTTTACCGTAAGTGCGTGGCCACGGGCGATGCCGTCGGCAGACACGGTGAGGCGCGCCGCGGAGGGAGCGTAGTGAAGCTTGATGCCGGAGACGTCCTGAACGGTTCTAACGACAAGGCCCTGCTCCTCGTCGAGCCAGAGGCCGTCCCAGTTCTCGGGGCGAGCAGCGTCAACTTCGGAAACACGGCCAAGGGCGGCATCCAGGAGGGCGACTGCCCCTCCAAACGTGCTGGTGTCGTGATTGAACATCACGACGACCGACAGTCGCTCCTTTGCGGCGTGAAGTCGAAACGAGCTGAAACCCCGCAGGCCGCCACCATGGCCGGTGATCTTCACGCCGTCGAGATTGTCACGGCGCAGCCCGAAGCCGTAGCTGGCGGGAGATCCGTCGCGATAGGTCACCGGCGCCGATATGCGGTTGTACAGGCCGTTCGGGTCATCGCGCGTTGCGTCGATATGAATTTCCCAGGCGAGCATGTCGTCAAGGGATGCCGCGATCCCGGCATCTCCGAACCAGTAGACGCCATTTTGCGCCGGGAGAAACCCGACATCGTCGTTGCCCTCGTAGCCGATCACATCGTCGAGCGGGAACCGCGTGTCCGGGCAGAGCGTGGCGGTCTTCATCCCGGCAGGCGCAAAAATCCGTTCCTTCAGCAGATCGCTGAGAGCACGTCCGGTTTCGCGTTCGATTATTTCTGCCAGAATGCGGTAGTTGGCGTTGTTATAGGAGTAGATCGCACCAGCGGGGAATTGGCCGGTCTTCGAACGAGCAATGAAGGGCAATGCGCGTTCCCGAGCAAATTCTGCTTCGGGTTGTGCACCCTGCAGCACGGTCATCGCCCAATAGTCGCGCAGGCCCGATTGATTGTGGCAAAGTTGCTCCACGGTTGGCAAGAGATCCCGATAGAGGGGTAGAAAATCCCCGACCCGTGCATCGAGCGACGAAGGATCATCGAACTGATCCAGGAGAAGCGCGCAGGTGAATTGCTTGGAGATCGAGCAGATTGGCAGACGGGTCTCGGCTGTCATGGGCAGCCTGCGATACATGTCTGCAAATCCCCAGGCACGGCGGGCGATGACTTGCCCGTCCTTCACGACACCGGCAACCCCGCCGGGCCCCTTATAACGAAGCGGCAGAAGGTTTAGCATCCGCTCCAACGCGGCTTCGTCAATGGTTGTCATGGCACCGCTCTGGGGAAATGCGTAGAACTAAAGGAATTGGATCCGCGCGGCGCCGAGACCGTAGAACGACTGATCGTCGCGACCCGACGTTGTGCTGCCATCAACGCGCCACGCCGGACCTTCTTCAATCGGCTTCGGAAAAAGACAGATGCGTGGAGGGCTCGGCGAGCGTCAGGAAAGTGAGCAGGTCTTCGCGCCGAAGGGCCGCGCATCCTGCCGTCGGCGCGTAGTCGGGCCGCGCAATATGCAGGAAGATGGCGCTTCCCGCGCCGGCGACCGGCGGCTCGTCATTGTGCCCGAGGACGACGATGACATCGTAGATGTCGTCGTCCATCCACAGCTCCTCATGGCTCGCAGCAAAGGGTAGCTTGACTTGGCGATTATAGTCCGGATGCGAAGGGTCGTCGCACCAGCCGTCTAACCGATCGATAGCGCGGCAGGGAAATGGCGATGGCGGCTTCTCCATCCGATCAGCGCGATAGAAAACCTGTCGGATCGGCCAGCGCCCGATGGGGCTTGCGCCGTCGCCCTCAACCTTCTCCCTCGCTGCGCGCAATCCGCCTCGGCCTATAGCGCAACGCCAGTGCCTGTCGCCATACACGGCCTGCCAGCCACCTTCGGTTCGCGATACGATCAAATCCACGTACGGTCCTTTCTGAAAATTCCGGATCACTGGTCCAGGGGAAAATGACATGCGACCGCCCGGCCGTCGCGAGCCGAGAGCGCCGGCTCTTCGGACCGACAGATTGCCTGCGCAAAGGGGCAGCGCGTCTGGAACCGACAGCCGGACGGCAGGTTCATGGGACTTGGAATATCACCGACCAGCATCGGCCGCTCGCGATTGCGTTGATGCGGATCGGCGCGCGGAACAGCGGAAATCAGGAACATCGTGTAGGGGTGACGCGGACTGGAGAAAATCTCCTCCGTTGTCCCAACCTCAACCATGCGCCCGAGGAACATCACACCCACCCTGTCTGCGAACTGGCGGACCACGCTCAGATCGTGCGTGATAAAGAGGTAGGTGAGCTGCAGCCGTTCCTGGAGATCGCGTAGCAGGTTGAGCACCTGCGCCTGGATCGACACATCGAGCGCAGAGACGGCCTCATCGCAGACGACGAACTCGGGGTTGTTGGCCAGTGCGCGCGCGATGCCGATACGCTGCCGCTGCCCGCCACTGAACTGATGTGGATAGCGATTGAGCAGATGCCGGCGCAGCCCAACCATGTCGAGCAGCTCGCCGCAGCGCGCTTCGATCTCGGCCGCGGTGCCGAAACCGTGCGAACGCAGCGGTTCGGCCAGAATGTCCTTGACCCGCATTCTGGGATTAAGCGAGGCGAACGGATCCTGGAAGACGATCTGCAGCTTCTTGCGCATCGCCCGCATCGCGGATTCGTCGAGCGCGTGAAGATCCTGGCCGCGATACCGCACGGTGCCGTCGGTCCGCTCGATAAGGCGCAGCATCACGCGGCCGAGCGTTGTCTTGCCACAGCCTGATTCCCCGACCAGCGCGAAGGTCTCCCTCTCGCGGATTTCGAGGTCGATCCCGTCGACTGCGCGAACCACCCGACGTTGCGATCGGAAGACGCCCGAGCCGATAGAATAGTGCTTGCTCAGTGCCTCGGTGGAAATCAGGACGTCGCTCACGCTTTCCCTTCCTTTCTGTCATGCATCCAACAGCGGACCTTGTGCCCGTTGCCGAGCTCGGTGAGCTCGGGCTGTTTCACCTGGCAAATCGGCATTGCGTCGGCGCATCGCGGATGGAAACGACAACCAACGGGGAGTTTTGCCAGATTGGGGACCACCCCTGGAATGCTGTTCAAACGCGCCGTGGTGCGTTTCTCCGTCGCTTTCGGGATCGATGCGAGGAGGCCTCTCGTATAAGGATGCGACGGCCGATCGAAGAGGTCGAAGACATTGGCTTGTTCGACAATCTGGCCGGCGTACATCACGTTCACCTCGTCGCACATCTCGGCGATGATCCCGAGGTCGTGCGTGATCATGACAATTGCGGTTCCGACCCTGTCGCGCAGCGCCATCATCAGGCGCAGGATCTGCGCCTGGATCGTCACGTCGAGCGCCGTCGTGGGCTCATCTGCGATTAGAAGCTTTGGCTCGCAAATCAGTCCCATGGCGATCATTGCCCGCTGCCTCAGGCCGCCCGACAACTGATGAGGGTAAACATCGAGGCGCGCCGCTGGCTCCGGGATCCCGACGGTCTCAAACATGTGGAGGACTTTTTCGCGAATAGCGCGTTTGGTCAGGTTGGTGTGGATGGCGAGCGGCTCGCCAACCTGCTGAACCATGGTCTTGACCGGGTTCAGCGACGTCATGGGCTCCTGGAAAACCATCGCGACTTCGCGTCCGCGCCAGCGCCGCAACTCGTCGCTGCTCAGTCGCGCCAGATCGGTCCCGTTGAGCATGATGCTGTCGGCGTTCACCGTTCCCGGCGGCGACGGCACGAGCCCCATCAGCGACAGCGCCGTCATGCTTTTACCCGAGCCGGACTCGCCGACCAGGCCGACAATTCGCCCTCGGCCGACGTCGAACGAGACACCGTCGACGACCTGGACAGGTCCCTTCTGTGACTTGAATTCGGTGCGAAGGTTACGCACGCTGAGCAGGGGAGTTTGATCTGTCATCGCCGCGCCCTCAGTCTTTCATGTAAGGGTCGAGCGCGTCGCGCAACCCGTCGCCGACAAAATTGAATGCCAGCACCGTTATCAGGATCGCCACGCCGGGCATGATGGCAACCAGTGGAGCGGAGAAGATGTATTCCTTGCCCTTCGCCACCAACAGGCCCCAACTCGCCTCCGGCGGCTGGACGCCCACCCCGAGGAAGCTGAGGCTTGATTCCCACATGATTGCCTCAGGAATGCTGAGCGAGAACAGGACGATCAGGGTCGGGACGACATTTGGGAAGATGTGGCGGATCATGATCGTGGCCTTCTTCGTGCCATTCGCTCGGGCGGCCTCGATGAACTCCTTCTCCTTGACCGCAAGTGTCTGGGCCCGCACCACGCGCGCGATACCGGCCCAACCGACAAGGCTCAATGCGATGAAGATGTTGAAGAGGTTCGCACCAAGCGTATACATCACCACCATCGCCAGGAGCAGCGACGGGAAAGCGATCATCATGTCGGCGAGCCGCATGATCGTGAAATCGACCCGCCCCCCGAAATATCCGCTGACAACGCCAAGGACAGCGCCGATCACCAGGGAGATGAACGTTGGCACGATGCCAACGATCAGCGAGATTCGTGCGCCGTAGAGGATACGGGTCAGGAGGTCCCGGCCGAAATTGTCCGTGCCCAGCCAATAGGTGGCGGACGGTGCCAGGAATTGCTCGTCGAGCGCGACCCGATAGGGGTCATGCGGGCTGATGAGGGGAACGAAAAGCGCCACGAACACAAGAAGCCCGACCAGGATCAATCCAGCCATCGCCATGCGATTTCTTGCAAAAATCCTGATGCCGTCACGCAGGAAGCTGTCGTTGCCGGCTTCGTCGATGAAATCCTCTGTGGTTTCGGCCAAGTGCGTCATTTCGAACCTCCCTTCATTTCATTGCGAATGCGGGGGTCGAGTATCGAATAGAGAACATCGGCGACGAGATTGCCAAGAATGACGAGCACGGTGGCAAAGAGAACCGAGCCCTGCAGAAGAGGCATGTCGCGCGCCTGAATGGCGTTGACCGAAATGCGGCCCACTCCGGGGATGCCGAAGATGGCCTCGGTGATGACTGCACCCGAAAGAAGACCCGCGACCTGGATCGCCATGATCGTAACAACAGGTATGAGGGCGTTCTTCAGCGCGTGCCGTCGGATCACAAGGAGTTCGCGAAGCCCCTTGGCGCGCGCGGTGCGGATATAGTCATGGCGCATCACTTCGAGAAGACTGGAGCGCGTGAGACGGGCGATGACGCCGGCCGAACTCCAGCCGAGGACGATGGCTGGCATGATGACGTACTGGTAGCCGTAGAAGCCCGATACGGGCAGCCATTTCAGCTTCAGGGCAAAGACGTATTGCATCAGCAGGGCCGACCAGAAGATCGGCATCGACACGCCCACGAGCGAGAAACCCATGAAGAGATGATCGAGCAGTGAGTCACGGCGCACGGCCGACAACACGCCAACCGGGATACCGATGATCCAGGAAACAAGGGCAGCGCAAATCGTAAGGATGAGAGTATTCGGGAAGGCGTTGAGAATGAGCGTCGTCACATCGCGGTTGAGTTTGATCGACACACCGAGATCACCCTGGACGGCAGCGAAGAGGAACCTGAAGTATCGTGTCAGGAGCGGATCATCGAGATGCATCTGGGCACGCACGCGTTCGATGACGTCGGCGCTCGCATGCTCCTTCATCAGCAGTGCGATCGGGTCGCCGGGGATCACGTTGAGCATGATGAAGAGCAGCGCCGTGATGCCGATCAGAACAGGGATCGAGATCGCGATGCGCTTTATCACGAAGGTCAGCATCGAAAGAGTTCTTTCATTGTGCATTGCGGCAATGGAAGGCGTGGGGAGGTTGGTCCTACGAGGGAAGGGACGAGTGGGCGGGCGTTGAAGACAACGCCCGCCCACCGAAAACGTCTTATTCGACTTCCATCTTGTAGTAGCTCATATCGCTCCAGCCGTTCCACGGCACCACGAAGTTCTTGACCCGCGGCTGGACCACATAGGCGTGATCGAGACTGAACAGCGGCACCCACGCTGCATCTTCCTGGACGATCCGGTCAGTCATCTTCTGATAGAGCGCACAGCGCTCCTCGGCGTTGGTCATCGAGCGGGCCTTGTCGAGTGCCGCGAAGACCTCTTCGTCGTTGTTGTTGTAGCCCCGGACGGCCGTCCCGCTCTTGCTGAAGAAGGTGTAGAAGAAGTTGTCGGGATCGTTGAAGTCCGCAGACCAGTTCTGCGTGTAGTTGTCGACCGTGCCGGCCTTGCGGCTGGCAAAGTAGGCCGATTCATCCATCGTCTTGATCTGGGCGTTGAAGCCGGCTTCCTTGATCTGGGCCTGGATGATCTGGTTCATGTCGGACCATTTCGACGACCAGCTGCTGACCTGTGTGAGGTTGATGTCTACGCCATTGGGATAGCCCGCCTCGGCCAGAAGCTGCTTCGCCTTTGCAGGGTTGTATTCGATGGGCGTGGCAGCCGTGTAACAGCTGATGCCGCGCGGGATAACCCCGTTTTCGATCGCACCTTTGCCATAGAAATTCTTCTGGAGAATTTCGTCGCGGTTGATGGCCATCTGGAAGGCCTTGCGGACGCGAACGTCGTCGAAAGGCTTCAGCGCCTGATTGATGTGGTAGTAGTACATGCCGACGCGGGGGCCGGAACGAACCTGGTCTTTCCACTGGTCGCTGCTGGCGAAGTAGGGCAGTTGCGTAGGTGCGTAGTCGATGTCGAAAACATCCAGCTCGCCCGATTCGAAGAGGAGCCGCAGTGTTTCGGAGTCGGCGACGACGCGGATGATGATTTGGTCGAGCTTCGGACGGCCCTTGAAGTACTTTTCGTTGGCTTCGAGGATCTGATTGTCGTTGAGGTTGTATTCCTTCAACACGAAGGGGCCGGTGCCATTGGTCGTCTCGGGCGTCAGACCGTACTGGTCGCCGAGCGGTTCGGTGAATTTCTTGTTGTAGATCGAGGCGCCAGGGCTGGCGAGAAGTGCGATGAAGGCCGCGTAGGGCTCTTTCAGGACAATCTTGACGGTGTATTTGTCGACCACCTGCAAGCCGGGAACCGAAGTGGCCGTTCCTTCCAGACGCTCGGTTGCCCCGTCAACGAAGTTGAGAATATCGGTGCTCAGTGCCTTGGTCTTGGGGTTGAGCATGCGATCGAACGTGTAGACCACGTCGTCTGCCGTCAGCTCCTCACCGTTGTGGAAGAGCACGCCTTGGCGCAGATGGAACGTGTAGGTCTTTGCGTCGTCGGAGACTTCCCATCGCTCGGCAAGGCCCGGCACCAGCTGCGTCTGCCCGGGACCGCTTGTCTCCGCTTCTACGAGGCGGTCGTAGACGTTGAGAGGCAGGGTATAGAAGTCCTGCGTCATCTGGACGTCGATCGTCTTCGGATCCTCCTGGTAGGCGATCCGCAGGACGTGATCGGCCGCAAGGCTGTTGGACGCCAGAGCGAGCGTCACAAGCCCCGTTGCCATCAGGAATTTGACCTTATTGAGCATTTCCATTCCCTTCTTTTCTTAGTTCCCCATCCGGAAAACGGGTCGAGTAGCCCGCTGCCCGGCTGTCTTGATGCCGGACGAATGTCCGGCCAAGTTCAGCTTGCTACCATCCGCGTCCAAGCGCCTTCGCTGGTACGGTTTCGGCTGCTTCCTTCCCCGTCGGGCTCGAAAGCTGCCATTCGCCCGCTTTCTCGAGCTTCAGCATCTCGGCTATTCCTTGCCGATGGCGGATCGTCCTGAAGCGGTTCCCATCGACAAGGACCTCCGCCACGAGATCGCGGGAGTTGTACGTTGACGCCATCGACGCGCCATAGGCTCCGGCACAGTCAAGGGCGAGCACGTCGCCCGCGCCTAAGCGGCCAAGTCCTTCGTAGGATCCGAATTTGTCGGAACTCTCGCAGATTGGTCCGACGAGGCTGTAGGTGTGCGTCTGCTCGCCAGCGCGCGGCTCGCGAAGGGGCAGGACGGGATGGAGCGCGTCGTAGAGCGCCGGACGCATCAGGTCGTTCATTCCCGCATCGAGAATTCCCATGATGCTGTTTGGCATGTCTTTCATGTAAAGGAGTTCGGTCACAAGCAGACCTGCCCGGCCGACCAGCCATCGCCCCGGTTCCACGGTCACTTCGCAGCCAAGTTGGCCAACCGTCTCGGCGATGATCCCCGCATACTCCTCGATGTCAGGACCGGCACCGCTGCCGACGGCGATACCGATGCCGCCTCCGAGATCGAGACGAGGGACGACGAGGCCCCGCTTCCGCATCGACGCTACCAACTCGGCCATCGCGGTGAAGGCGCGTCGGAACGGTGCCATATCCTGGATCTGCGATCCGATGTGGACGGCGACGCCGAGCGCCTCCAGTTCCGGCATCGCTGCCGCCTCTGCGTAGATGTCGGCCACATCGCCGATCGCGATCCCGAACTTGCTTTCCTTCGTTGCCGTGGTGATCTTCGCGTGGGTCTTCGCATCGACGTCGGGATTGACGCGAATTGCGATGGGCGCACGCTTGCCCAGCCCGCGGGCAACCTCGGCTATGGCCGCAATTTCCGCAGGCGACTCGACGTTGAGCTGGTGGATGCCGACCTCAAGGGCACGAGCGATTTCGTCGCGGGTCTTGCCGACGCCCGAGAAGATGATTCTCGACGCTGGTACGCCGGCAGCGAGCGCGCGCTCCAGTTCGCCGCCGGAGACGATGTCCATGCCGCAGCCCAATTCGCCAAGCAGGCGCAGCACAGAGATGTTGCTGTTGGCCTTGACCGCGAAACAGATGGACACTCCGATTGGATCGACGGCGGCGGCGAGGCGCCCGTAGGCGGAGCGGATGGCATCTGCGGAATAGCAATAGAAAGGTGTCGGCACTGCATGCGCGACTGCGCTCAAACAGACATCCTCGATATATAGCTCGCGATTGCGATAAGAGAGCCAATTTCGGTCGTTGTCGCGATCATTTTTCATCGGTTCCGCGCGATTTGTCATCTGCCCATCACAATTATTGGTCCCACCCGTGCATTGGGGGGATGATTCCAGAGCTTGTTGCGGGAGGGAAATAATTGCTACGGCGTTCTTATTCGGATTTGATATAATAGTCAGATGCCATTTACAGCCGCTTTCACGGCTCTTTCGTTCAACTAGAAATATGTGCGAGGCATGGGCCATGCGGCTCAATCAACGGCAACTTGAGATTTTCAACGCCATCATGATCAACAAGACCATGACGGCAGCGGCTGCGTCGCTGGGGACGTCGCAGCCGACGATCAGCCGCGAACTGCGTGACATGGAGCAGCGGATCGGCTTCGAGCTCTTCATTCGTTTCGGCAAGCGGCTGACGCCAACCAACCAGGCGCTTCTGCTGCACGAGGTCGTGCGTCGCGCCTTTGTCGGCATGGAGGAAATCAGCCGCGCCGCTTCGGCGATACGGACCCACAATGCGGCGAACTGTCGGGTTGCCACTATCCCGGCCTATGCCGAGGCCATCATTCCCCGAGTAGCACAACGGTTGCTGAAACAGCGTCCAGCCATTCATCTTTCGCTGCATTCTTTAGAGGAACTGTCATTGCAGCACGAAATGGCGACAACCGTATTCGATCTCGGAGTTACCGAAGGACGGTTCGAGTATCAGGGGGTCATCTCGCAGCAGATTGACGTTGGCGAGCTCGTCTGCGTAATACCGGTTGGCCATTCACTCTCGGCAAAGAGGCTTCTCGCGCCGGATGATTTTAATGATGTGCCCTTTGTCTACTTCTCGCAGGACGATCCGTATCGGCGAAAGCTGGATGATGTCTTCTTCGCGGCGGGCGTGTCGCGCAGCTATGCCGTCGAAACGACGACGGCTGCAAGTGTATGTTCGATGGTCTCGGCTGGGGTAGGCGTGTCGATCATCAACCCGTTGACTGCCGCGAACTATCTGGGAAAGGGCGTGGTTTTCAGACGATTTAGCGTTAGCGTGCCCTATGCGCTTGCCGTTTGGCGCCCGGCCCGCAAGTCGGGTTCAATGGTTGCCGGGAAATTTACGTCCGTGCTGAAAGAAGTCGCTCAGGAGATGCGCGCCACTCTGCTGTCTGCGATGGATAAAATCTAGGTTCAGATGAAAAAAGGCTTGAACCCTCAATGACCGGTCGCACAGCCGCTGGCCTATGTCTTGATGGCGGGTAGTTAAACCGCTGTTTTTTTGGCAGGCCAGCCCTTACCAAGTCTGCCATCTGCTGATCGATCACCACAGGATCGACCGCAGCCGCTGTCCAACGAGGCTCACCTTGGCTTTCTCATAGCCGATGAGAGGCGCCAGGGCTGTCGGAGGGCGGTGCCCGATTGGGGATGCTCCCGGCGGCGCGCCTCGCTGGCCGCAATGCCGACCGCGCATTTGAAAGTGAGGGTCCGGACCTGTTGACTGCCTTCGCCTCGTCGCTTCCGGCGCTGGTGCCCCAGCTGAGCAGAGCACGTGCGCCGATGAGAGGCGTCTTCCCCGCAAGCGGTGATGTGCGTATATTAGCGCTGCAAAATCTATCGGGACAGTAGGGGTGTTCGCCATGACATTTGGTCAGAGCATGCTTGCGGGCGCGGCATTTTTCGCGCTGGGTTGCACTTCCGTGTGGGCGCAGCAGGTATCGGGTACGCTTGGCGCTCCTGGAGCGACGACGACGATCACCGGAGAACAACTCCCGCCGCCACCGTCTGCGTTTGGCGGCGTGATCAAGGAGAAAGCCTCAGACTCGAAGCCCTGGTGGGCGCCGCGGATCGTGCCGCCAAAGGGGGCGCCCAATGTACTGCTCATCATGACTGACGATCAGGGATTTGGCGCGCCGAGCACCTTTGGTGGCGTCATTCCCACGCCCGCGATGGACCGTATCGCCAAGGAGGGGCTTCGCTTTACGAACTTCCACTCGACATCGTTGTGTTCGCCCTCTCGTGCGGCGCTGATTACCGGACGCAACCACCATTCGGTTGGCTACGGCGTCGTCGGGGAGATTGCGACCGGATACCCGGGCTACGATTCGATCATTCCTATAGAGAAGGGCACGATTGCGACGATCCTTCGGTCGCATGGCTATGCCACGTCGTGGTTCGGCAAGAACCACAACACGCCGTCCTATCAGTCTAGTCAGGCCGGACCGTTCAACCAGTGGCCGACCGGCATGGGGTTTGACTATTTCTACGGTTTCGTGGGCGGTGATGCGAGCCAGTGGCAACCAAACCTCTTCCGCAACACGACTGCGATCTATCCGTTCGAGGGCAAGCCGGACTGGAACCTCGAAACGGCCATGGCCGACGAGGCCATTCAGTATGTCAGACAGCTTGAAGAGATCGCGCCGGAGAAACCCTGGTTCGTCTACTACGTGCCCGGTGCCACGCACGCTCCGCATCACCCGACGCCCGAATGGATCAAGAAGATCAGCGACCTGCACCTTTTCGACGAAGGCTGGAACAAGGTCCGCGAGACGATTTTCGCCAATCAGAAGCGGCTCGGCATCATGCCCGAGAATGCGAAGCTGACCCCCTGGCCGGAAGGGTTGCCGCAATGGGACACGCTCGGCCTTGAGGAAAAGAAACTGTTCATCAGGCAGGCCGATGTCTACGCCGCCTATCTTGCCTATGCCGACAACGAAATCGGGCGGATCCTCCAGGCGGTGGAGGATCTCGGAGAACTCGACAATACCCTGATCATCTACATTGGCGGCGACAACGGCGCGAGTGCCGAGGGCATGCTCAATGGGACTCCGAATGAGTTCACTACATTCAACGGTGTCGAGGTCCCGGTGAAGGATCAGTTTCTCTGGTATCCGTTCTGGGGATCGGATCGGACATTTCCGCATTTCGCGGCCGGTTGGGCCTGGGCGATGGATACCCCCTTCAAGTGGGTCAAGCAGGTACCGTCGCATTTCGGCGGCACGGCACAGGGTATGGTCATGTCCTGGCCAGGCCACATCAATGATGCCGGCAGCATCCGCCGACAGTTCCACCACTTTATCGATATCGTTCCGACGATCCTCGAGGCGGCTGGCATTTCGCAACCGCAGACGATCAACGGAATCACGCAGGAGCCGATCGAAGGCGTCAGCATGGCCTACACCTGGGATAAGGCGAATGCCGAAGCGCCGACGACGCACACAACGCAGTACTTTGAAATGCTCGGAAACCGAGCGATCTATCACGACGGATGGGTCGCCGCGACAACACCCGCGACGCTGCCGTGGGAACTCAGCACGAAAACGCCTCCCGACGTGATTACAGGCTACAACTGGGAGCTCTACAACGTCGACGAAGATCCGACGCAGTTCACCGATCTCGCCGCCAGCATGCCCGACAAGCTCAAGGAACTGCAGGGCCTGTTCTATTCGGAGGCGAAGAAGTACAACGTGCTGCCGCTCGACAACTCGACGCTTGCCCGCTGGAACAGCCCCCGCCCAAACCTCACCGCTGGACGAACGAAGTTCACCTACTCCGGTGAGTTGAGCGGTGTGCCCGCCAGTGCGGCACCCAGCACCTTGAACAAGTCCTACACGATCACGGCTGAGGTCGACATACCCGAGGACGGCGCGGAAGGCATGATCGTCACGGAAGGCGGGCGCTTTGGCGGCTATGGACTCTTCCTCAGCAAGGGAGAGCTGGGTATCGGCCGAGGCAAGGTCGTGTTCCTCTACAATCTTCTCGACCTCAAACGCACCATGTGGGAGGGGCCGGAACTCGCACCCGGCAAGCATACGATCGTCTTCGACTTCAAGTCGGATGGAAAGGGACTTGGAGCGGGCGGCTCAGGCGTTCTGTCGGTGGACGGGAAGGAAGTCGTCAAGAACAGCATCGATCATGGCATCCCCGTCACGTTCCCGGAGGATGAGACCTTCGACGTCGGTGTAGACACCCGCACGGGAGTGGCACTGCTGAAGTACCGCTATGACGCGCCGTTCCGTTTCACAGGAAAGATTGACCTACTGACTTTTGAATTGAAGCCGTAGAGGCTCAGCCGAATAGCGAGAGCGTTTGAGACCAACTGGAAGGGACGCCAAAGGGGGGGTTCGTGATGCGCGTGCTTGATGTCGCAGCGTTCGGGGAAATTGCGACCGGTCTCGCTCTTGTGATCCTGCCCAGCTTCGTCGGGCAGGTGCTGCTCGGTGAGGCGCTAAGCGGCGCTGCCATTCCGACCGCACGGGTTGCGGGAATTGCCCTGATCGCCCTCGGCGTTGCCTGCTGGAGAAGCTCCGGTCTTCTCGGCATGCTGATCTACAGCGTGGCAGTCGCGGTCTATCTGGCGCTTTTCGGTCTGACGACCAGCTCCGCGGGGGTGCTTCTGTGGCCGGCGGTCGTGATTCACGTCGTGCTCTCAATCCTGCTCTTGCGCAGTCGTTCGAAAGTGAGGCGGGAATGAACGCCAAACGCGCGATCGCACGGTCCGGCGTCCGAACGTGGCTAGGATCACGTGGCGCGACGGCAACGTCTTCTGTCAACGGGAACCAAGGTTGTTCGACATGCCCCTTCAGCCGAACCCAGCATTGATCCGTGTGATCGTATCAACAGCGGCTCGCTTCCTATGATGCGCTCGCTGACACGGTCTCTCAGCCGTAAACCCAGCGCCAGACGGAGCCCACGCCTCATGATGGTCGTCGGCCTGTTGGCGATGTCGCTCGTCGCCTGCGCGGGACGCCCGACGGGCGTGTTGCAACCCGTTGCTGCCTCGCCAACTGCCAGCCAGGTGGAGATGCTGGTGACGACGACGCGAAGTCAGGCAGCCAAACCCGGTGAGATGTTCAGCGGCGAACGGGCTCTCGAGCCGAATTTTGCCGAGATCACGGTGTCAATTCCGCCCGCAAACGTCCGCAAGGTGGGCGAGGTCGCCTGGCCACGGAAGCTCCCGCCCAATCCCGCAAAGGATTTTGCGGCGGTCAAGGCAGAGGAGGTCGATCGGCCGACAGCGGAAAGCTGGCTGAGCGCTTCCGTGCGCAAGAGCCCGGACCGCAGCGTGCTTGTCTTCATCCACGGTTTCAACAACGAATTCGAGGATGCGGTCTTCCGTTTCGCGCAGATCGTTCACGATTCCGGGGCTCACAGCGCCCCGGTGCTCGCGACGTGGCCCTCAAGGGGCAGCCTGCTGGCCTATGGCTACGATCGCGAAAGTACGAACTATACACGCAACGAGGTGGAGAGGCTGTTCCAGTATCTGGCGCGCGACGCTGAGGTCAAGGAAGTCTCGATCCTGGCCCACTCGATGGGCAACTGGCTTGCGCTGGAATCCCTGCGCCAGATGGCCATCCGCAACGGTGGGCTGCCGGTGAAGTTCAAGAATGTCATGCTCGCCGCCCCCGATGTCGATGTGGACGTCTTTCGCTCACAGATCATCGACATGGGCGCGGTGCGTCCGCGTTTCACCCTTTTCGTCTCGCGCGATGATCGGGCGCTGGCGGTGTCGCGGCGCGTTTGGGGCAATGTTGCGCGGCTGGGGGCGATTGATCCCGAGCAATCGCCCTACAAGGAAGAACTGGCGGCGAACGACATAGCGGTCATCGACCTCACCAAGGTCAAGGCCGGCGACAAGCTGCATCACAGCAAGTTCGCGGAGTCCCCGGAGATCGTACGGCTGATCGGCACGCGCCTTTCCTCAGGGCAGACATTGACCGATAGCAAATTGGGTCTGGGGGATCACATCGTGGCGGCAGCCACGGGTGCTGCGAGTACCGTCGGCACGACGGCGGGCCTCATCGTTTCAGCTCCCGTAGCTATCGTCGACCAGAACACCAGGCAAAATTATGCTCGCCACATCGAGGCGGTTGTTGGCCCGTCAGGCGGCGTCAGCCCCGGCGCCGCCACAACGGACTGCACCAACAGAGGCCAGTCAAGGACCGGCAGTTGCAGCCGATAACCTCATCACGGGGATGCGGTCACGGCCGCCCGCTGCGCGCGTTTTGTGCTTCGAAAATCGCGTAGCGTATCGAGTGGAACTGTCGGCTGGAAAAGTCCCCGACAACCGCTTGTGAAGTCTTTGCGAGGGGGGCGTCATGGGTGCGTCGTTGAACTGGCCGGCACCTTTCGGCAAGGTTGGCTGGTGCCAAGTCGCCGATGTATTTTGTAGCCAAGGACGAGCCAGCGGTTGCGACCGGCGGACCGGTTGAAAGCGGTTCAATCGGTCCCTCGTGAGACCCTCACGCGGGCCCGATTCGTTTTCACGACCGTACCGGTAGCAGGTCACCACAGGCATCCGCTCCCAGGGGGCGGTATCGCGGCTGTCCAAGAAATATTTTCGCCTTGTGACAAATGGCGACGGAACGCCGCGGTGGCCATTGGCATGCCGGGCGTTGCGCATGGTTCAAGCCCCGATCGGTGCGGTTGTTGCCCCTCCGATTCGGGTCGAAACGGGGCGTTGGAAGGGACTTGTTAACCTTCATTTCCTATCGCTTAGAAGGCCCCGCGGCGATGTCTCTAGCTCTTCCAGGACCCATGCGTATTCCCAGGACAAACTTCTCACAGGCTGCTTTGCATGATGCAAACCAGGCGGACTATTTCGATGGTCCGCATGACGATGCGTTGAGCGGTATGCCCACCCATGAGGCGGAACCCGCCGACCCATACCAGTTGTACGAGGCGCCGGCGGCGCCCCGCAGGCCAGCCAACCAGCAGGCCGAAACCGTGAGCCGTGCCGCACGTCTCTACGGGCAAGGCTCTGCCTATGCGCCAGCACAGGTCACGACGACGACCAGCGAGCCGTTGCCGACGCTCTCGGAGATCGCCGGGCACTATGGCGACTCGACGTGGGAGAGCCATTTCTTCCTGGCGCCGAACGTCCGCTTTACCCGTACGCCGGAGCGCGAATTCATGAAGCGGCGCGCACCGCAGCTCGAGGAAAGCGAAACGGTTACCGAGGAGCCGTCGGCAGCCGAAATCGAAGCAGTAGCCGTCGCGGTGACGGTGAAGCTTGTATCGGCAGAGACTATCGAGCCCGTCGTGATGGCTCCGGTCGAGTCGGCGCAGGCGGAAGTGTCCGCTGCCGCCGTTGACGGCGCGCCGCAGGCCGAGGTCACGCTGCCATCCTATAGCCCGTCCGAACTGTTGCGAATGCTGACAAACCAGCTGCCGACCTGGACAGCGGCGCAAAACACGATCGAGCCGGCGATGCTTGAGCGCGTCGAGACCCCGGCCGATGACGGCGTTGCACTTGCGCCCGTTCTCACGACGCCGGTCGCCGTATCCGAGCCGGTCACGGAGGTTCAGCCCGCACCTGCTCAAGCAACCAGCACCGTCGCCGATCATGGTGCCGCGCGTTCGAGCTTCCTGTCCGACTTTGCCTTCTTCGAATTCGGCCCGGCCGACGACGTCGAGGTTGCCGGCGAGGAAGCCAAGCATCCGAAGCCCTTCGTCGAAACGCCCGCTCCCGTGCAGATGGCGCCGTTGACCCCTCCTGTTGCCGTTGCCCCATCGGCACCCGTGCGTTCGGTCGAGATTCGCCGCCTGCCGCCAACGGCGATTACCTCGCTGTTCCGCGTTGTCGATGTTCGTGGCGCAAAGGCAGAGGACGTCCCGGCACCGCAGCAGCCCGCTGTACCCGCCGAGGTCGTTGCCGACGTCCCTCCAGCGCCCGCTGCAGTGGTCGCGACACCTGAGGCCGTAGCCGCAGCCGAGCCGGAAATCGTCGACGCCGAACCGGTCGAAATCGAACAGCCGGCACCGGTCGCCTCGAAGGCGGCGATCACCATGCCGGCGACGGTTACCCGTGCGCCGAGCGGAATGCCGGCGATCGGCGTGACCGAACGTGCGCCGAGCGGCGACGGCTACGAGTTTCCGTCCGAAGAGTTGCTGCAGGAAGCGCCTGTCGGTCAGGGTTTCTTCATGACGCAGGAGCAGCTCGAGCAGAATGCCGGTCTGCTTGAAAGTGTGCTCGAAGACTTCGGCGTCAAGGGCGACATCATTCACGTTCGCCCGGGTCCGGTCGTCACCCTCTACGAATTCGAGCCGGCGCCTGGCGTGAAATCGTCGCGCGTGATCAACCTTGCCGACGATATCGCCCGCTCCATGTCGGCGCTTTCGGCCCGTGTTGCGGTCGTGCCCGGCCGCAACGTCATCGGCATCGAACTGCCGAACGCGACCCGTGAGACAGTCTACTTCCGCGAGCTGATCGAATCCGTCGATTTCCGCAAGACTGGCTACAAATTGGCGCTTTGCCTGGGCAAGACCATCGGCGGCGAACCTGTCATTGCCGAACTCGCAAAGATGCCGCATCTGCTCGTCGCCGGCACCACGGGCTCGGGCAAGTCGGTAGCGATCAACACGATGATCCTGTCGCTCCTCTATCGTCTGAGCCCGGATCAATGCCGCCTGATCATGGTCGATCCGAAGATGCTGGAACTCTCCGTCTATGACGGCATTCCGCACCTGCTGACGCCTGTTGTTACCGACCCGAAGAAGGCGGTGATGGCGCTGAAATGGGCCGTGCGCGAGATGGAGGACCGGTACCGCAAGATGTCGCGGCTCGGTGTCCGCAACATCGACGGCTACAACCAGCGCGCAGCCGCCGCCCGCGAGAAGGGCGAGCCCGTGATGTGCACGGTTCAGACCGGCTTCGAGAAGGGCACTGGCGAGCCGCTGTTCGAGCAGCAGGAAATGGATCTGGCGCCGATGCCTTACATCGTCGTCATCGTCGACGAGATGGCCGACCTGATGATGGTGGCCGGCAAGGAGATCGAAGGTGCCATCCAGCGGCTGGCGCAGATGGCGCGTGCTGCCGGTATCCACCTGATCATGGCAACGCAGCGTCCTTCGGTCGACGTCATCACCGGCACGATCAAGGCGAACTTCCCGACCCGCATCTCGTTCCAGGTCACCTCGAAGATCGACAGCCGCACGATCCTTGGCGAACAGGGCGCCGAACAGCTGCTCGGCCAAGGTGACATGCTGCACATGCAGGGCGGCGGGCGCATCGCCCGCGTGCACGGCCCGTTCGTCTCGGACCTCGAGGTCGAACATGTCGTGGCGCATCTGAAGACGCAAGGGCGGCCGGAATACCTCGAAACCGTCACGGCGGACGAAGAGGAAGAGGAGCCGCAGGAGGAGACGCCGGTCTTCGACAAGAGCGCGCTTGCGTCGGAAGACGGCAACGAACTCTACGACCAGGCGGTCAAGGTGGTGCTGCGCGACAAGAAGTGCTCGACCTCCTACATCCAGCGCCGCCTCGGCGTCGGCTACAACCGCGCCGCCTCGCTGGTCGAGCGCATGGAGAAGGAAGGCCTCGTCGGCCCGGCAAACCACGTCGGCAAGCGCGAGATCGTCTACGGCAACCGCGACCATATGAGCGCGCCCGACAACGACGACATGGATTGATACCGATCGTAGGCGTCGCCCCCAAAACACGGATTTCAAGCCGTCGCTGACAGGTTGTTGGCGGCGGCTTTTCCATCTTTGGCTTGGTGGTTGTGTCGCATGCGCCAGGAGTGGTTGTTATGCTTCCGGCCCGGGTGTCGCGCATGGGATGATCTGAGCGGTGCAAGCAGTAACGCATCATCGCAACGAGACAACGCTCTGGCGAAGCCTCGCGCTTGCTCTCCTCATTCATGCCCTCGCCGTGTGGGCGCTCTTCCTTCTTCCGCCGCCAAAAAGGCCCGTTCCGACCCCGGATGAGGGGATCGCCGTTCAGATACTGGAATTGCCACCGCTTCGCCCCGATGTGGTGCAGCCGGTGCTTGGACCACAGCCTGCGTCGTCAACGACGCAGTCTGTTCCTGAGGTGGCGCCTGCTGTGGAAGCAGTCACGCCGTCGCCGGATGTCTCGCCGACCATTCAAGCAAAACAGTTCTTTTCTGCGGAGATACTCGCCCACCCGCGCAGCAGGCAGGCGCTGGAGGGGCTCTCGCAGCTTGCGGCCGATGAACGGATCGTCCAGCTCTGCAATCTCGAGGCGATGGAGCAGGTTCATCGCTGGCGCAATGACTTCGCCCCCGATTCTCTCGTCGCCTACGCCACCGCGGATGTCCTCCTGGCCGGGCGGAACCTCCGCGCCGATGGCGCCGCCTTCCGCAGCAAGGGCCGCTGGTTCAACATCAAGGTTGGCTGCGATGTAGCGCCGGATATCAAAAGCGTCGTCCGGTTCGAATTTCAGGTTGGTGACGAAATTCCGGAAAGCGAGTGGGAGGCGCATTTCCTCTCCGCTGGTGCCAAAACCCAGTGATCGTGGCAATGGTCGCTCCGCTATCCCACGGGAAGCTGGCTGCAGAGGCGTATCACGCCGACGCCGTTCCGCCTTTGGTGTGACCTGCGCGGCAGCAGTGCTTGAGCTGCTTCCCAGATCCGCAGGGGCAGGGGTCGTTGCCGCGCAGTTGCAGCTTGCCGACCAGAGGCAAAAGCGCCGCGGAGGGAAGGATGCCTGCCATCAGGATTGCCAGTCTGGCGGAAATGCCGGGAATGACCAGCCGGCGACGGGCCTTGAAACCGCGCCAGGCGCAATTTGCAACATATTCCGGACTGGCTTTCGGGAGAACCTTGAACAGGGCAGCTCTGTTGGCGCCGGATTTTTCGAGGAATTCGGTCGATACCGGCCCCGGCGCCACGCAGGTCACCGTTACGCCTGTCCTTCGCGTCTCCTGGTACAGCGCTTCGGAAAATGAGCGCACGAAGGCCTTGCTCGCATAATACATCGCCATGTACGGGCCGGGGGTGAAGCTGGCGACGGAGGCGAGATTGATGACGCCGCCACGGCGTCGTGCCACCATGCCCGGCAACAGGCGCAATGTCAGGTCGGCCAGGGCGCGGATGTTGACGTCGATCATTCCAATCTGGTCGACCACCGGCAAAACGGTCGCCCCGCCGCGCAGGCCGTAACCGGCACTATTGACGAGAACATCGCAGACGAGGCCCTGGCGCGAAAGGAACGCTTCAAGGCCGGTCGATGCATCGGCGGAGGTGAGGTCAAGCGAAAGCGAGAAAGCCTCGCCGCCCGATTGTCTGATTGCCGATTCCACGACCTGCAGACCCTCTATGGACCGCGCGACCAGCACGACAGGCGCACCGTCTCGGGCGGCAAGCTCTGCGATCGCTCTGCCTATGCCGCGGGATGCGCCGACAACAACAATTGCGGGTCGGGATAGCTGCTGTAATGTCATGCCGATGGCTCCGACGCCGTCATCGGCGGATGTTTAACTTGGGACAGGCCCGCGACCTCCTCAGCGATCTCTCCGTTCAATATTTCCTCGAAGCGCAGCAAAGCGCGCGCGACATTGGCACCGTCCATGACGCGGTGGTCGTAGTGAATGCGCACCACGACCGATCCGTCCTCGCCGATCGGCCCATAGTTGAAGATCGTCGTCAGGGGGGTCAGCGGATTGAGCGATTCTGCGCCCAGGCCGGAATATACCGACAACTGAAAGGTGCCGAAACGGTGGCCCCGCTGACGTCCCATGTTCAGGCTGAGCCACATCAAGAACCGCCGCAGCGGCGCCGGCAGGCGCGCAATCTTCAGCGCACGGCGGAATTCCCTGATCTCAAGCACGGGGCGTGATCGGGCCTCCTGAAGCAGGGCGCTCAGCTCGGCAATCGACCGCCGTTCGGGCGTCTTGATTGTGCTGAGAAGCACGACCCTTTCGCCTTCATGCTCGCGCTCGTGAGCAACCGACGCGATGCTTCCCGGATACTCGTAGAGCTGCGGTCTCGGCAGTTTGACATAGGCCCGGCGCAGTTCGGGCGTCTCCTTCGAAAGAAGCCCGTAGCCCTTGAGGAAAAGAACCATCCACGACGGCCGTTCAGACAGGCTCGCCCTCGCCTTGTGCAGCGCACTAATGTTCATCTGCCGTTGCACCGTAACCCGGGGGACGACGATCGAGAACCTCATCAGGTCCCCGACAAGGCGTCGTGCCGCAGAGAGCTTGACCGATCGGCCCCGCATCATGCCACCTCTAGTAAAGATAGGGTATAATCCGCTTCGTCCTGTCCATGTAGGCGCGATATTCAGGACCGAAGAATTCCAGCATCAGGCGCTCTTCCTTGCCGACGCGCAGGAAGAAAAGCAAAGCAAAGCCGAGGATGCCCGCAAGTCCAACCACCCAGTTCGACAGCAGGAGCATCTGCCCGACCGCCATGAGCAGGAAGCTTGTATACATCGGATGACGCACGACGGCATAGAGGCCGCTGCTGATGAGCTGGTGCTTCTCGCGGATCTCCAGCGAGATCGACCAGTTGCGGCCGAGTTCTTTGTGAGTCCGACGGAACGTCCACAGCCCCATCACAAAGACGAGTGCGCCAAGGCCCACCACCCAGGCATGCGCAGGATAGTCGGCGAACTTCGGGAATCCCGTCGCAACATAGAACGCCGGTACGATCGACATGCCAAACAGGGCGGCGGCCAGGCCGGCCGTGTCGGTAGGCGACCGTCGGCTGCTCGTCACACGCACACGCCTTGCACGACGCTCGAATGGGTAACGCACGACGTACCAGGCGACGATGCCTATGACCCAGACGACTTCGCCGATGGAAGCGACAGACATGTTCACGTTCAACCACCTAAGCTCTTTGCTGCAGCTGCCGGCCACCGCAACGGCCGGAAAGGACAAGACTGCCACGCGGCGCTCCGACCTGACAAGGTACCAAACCGGAGGTGGCGAACCATTGGCTGTGGACGATTGTCGATCTGCCGCTCAAGGGCATTGATGGCAGCCAGTGGTGGCACAGCGCACGCGGTCTTCTGGAAGCTGACAAACAGCGGTTCGCGTGACCCTCAAACCTACCCGCCGTTCATCTCGCGAAGCCTGGTGATGAATTGCTGCGGCCTCAGCCAGATGTTTGGGGTCTTGTATCCCATAGAGCGCGCAATATCGGCCACGAAGGCGTTGCAGTTGTAGAGCGAAGCATGCCAGTAATGGGCCTCGGCCTTGAGCTTGCGGATCTTGGCGACGACATCACGATATTGCGCTTCGGTCAGCATGACGCGCCAACTTGCAGACCGGTATTGCTCCTCCATGTCTCCGTCGCTCGCGCCGGTTTCCGCCGGTACGGGCAGAACATGGCCGATGACGTAGGGAGCGGTATCGAGTGTTGCCGGGGCGAGTCCGGCTATTTCCGGATTGATCATTGCTCCCGATTTGCTGGCTTGTCCGAAAATCACGTAGGTATGGCCGTAGCTCAGCGCATAACGGGATCGGAACTCGATGAAATAGCCCTGCTCGCTCTCTTGCGATGTTGTTCCCGCAATGCTTGAGACAAACTTTGGTTGAGGGCCCTTGTCTTGTGATTGACACGCCGTAAGCGCCAATGCGGTCAAGACGGCGAATGAAATACAACCTCGTGAGCGCGCCATTACTGCCCTAAATCTCCCGAATTCTGATGAGCGCATGGATTTTCCACTTTAAGTGGTTTTCCGAACTTTGCGCTGTGACATGTGACCAGGCCGGTCACGATCAGATAGGGCGGGAAGGGCCGCGAGGCCCTCCCCGAACTAAGGTCGGTGATTATTTGTAAACGGGTGCCGGCTCTGCAGCCACCGGTGGCGGCGCCTTGCCCTTGCCTTTGCCGATCGTTCCGCAAGCGGTGAGGCTGGCGACCGAAAGCAACGCAACTGTAACGATCAGAAATCTGCTCATCAATAAGTCCTTTCCTCTCTCTGGAATGGGTATTAGAAGGCAACGTTCTTAGTATTAAAGGCAATTTTAGATTCGTCCTAGTGCTTAAAGGGCACACTCGTCATTCGGTTTATCGTTACCGAACTTTGAATAGTGCTTCAAAAGCGTGTCGGCCTTCCTCCAATGTCGCAGTTAGATAGAGTACGCAGTCAAATGATCAATACCGGAGTGCCAATAGGCGTCCGGGCATAGAGATCGACAATATCATCATTCGTAAGTCTGATGCAGCCATTGGACACTGCCTGCCCTATGCTCCAGGGCTCGTTGGTACCGTGCAGACGGAATTTGGTGTCTTGTCCGTTGCGATAGAGGTACAGGGCAGAAGCCCCCAATGGATTATGCGGCCCGCCAGAAACCCCGCCTGCATATTGCGCGAGGCGTGGTTTGCGCCGGATCATGCTTGCGGTCGGCGTCCACGATGGCCATTCGGCCTTTCGTCCGACGACGGCTTGCCCCTTCAGTGTAAGCCCTTCCTCGCCCACGGCAATCCCGTAGCGCATTGCCCAGCCACCATCCTCGATCGAATAAAGATAGCGCTGGTTTGTATCGACCAGGATTGTCCCTGGTGGCTCGTTGCCGTCGAAGCGAACGTGCTGCTTGCGGAAGCGGCGATCTACCCCAGGAGTGCCGCCATACAGGGATGGAAACGACATGCCTTGCCAACTTGAGCTGCACCCGGTCAACAGGGCAAGGCTGCCAATGACCAGGGCTCTCCGTGTAATGCGGTGATTGTCCATCTTTACCTGCTGAGAAAAATGGTGCGCCCCGAGTCGTTTTAACATCACAATATTTGCTGGCCAAGCTCCAATCAGACAAACTAATCCCAATGGCAGGATAGATGTTTGAAATGTCGTGTTTTTCTGCTCACGATGTGTGAAAATGTGTTGCAAGGATTGTATATCGTCGAAGCTGGTCTGGCTGCGGCGGGCGAGTTGTGCCAGGAATTGTCGCGAGTTTTACGTGTTGCTGCGGCCGGCCGGTTGGAAATCTGGTGCCTCCAGGCGAATGCCATGAAATGACTTGCGATGTCGCGCGCGCTCGATTAGTCGAAGCCTGATGATTAGGAATGACAGTATGAATCGAGGCTTCGCTGGCAAGGTTGCGATTGTGACCGGCGCGGGTTCCGGAATCGGCGCAGCCGTGTGCCGGCAACTTGCGGTAGAGGGAGCGGAAGTGATCGCTGCCGATGTCGACGCTGACGCCGTGCGCTTGCTCGTCGAGGCTATTCGCTCGAGCGGCGGCAAGGCCCATGACGTTGCCGTCAATGTTGCCGATGCTGTTGCGGTGGAGAAACTGGTGGGGTTCGCCGTCCAGACCTGTGGCGGCCTGCATCTGGCCGTCAACAATGCCGGCGTCGACGGCGTCCGCAAGGCGACTGCCGACTATCCGCTTGATGGCTGGCATGCGCTGATGGACGTCAACCTGCATGGCGTTTTTTACTGCATGAAGTACGAGATCGCGGCCATGGCGTCGCAGGGTGGGGGCGCGATCGTCAATACGTCTTCCATCCTGGGTTCGGTCGCCCTGCCTCTTGCTGCCGCCTATACGGCCGCCAAGCACGCTGTGGTCGGGCTGACGAAAGCGGCTGCGATCGAGTATGCCCGCATGGGTGTCCGCATCAATGCGGTCGCGCCCGGCTGGATCGATACGCCGCTATCGGTCGAGAACGCGGACTTGGCAAACAGCAGGCGGATGATGTCGCTGCAACCGATGGGGCGTCGAGGTACCCCGGAGGAGGTCGCGGCCCTCATCTGTTTCCTGTTGTCGGAACAGGCGAGTTTCATCACCGGAAGCGTTCACCTGGTGGATGGCGCCTACACCGCGCACTGAGCGCACGCCGCACCAAAAACACACAGCAAATCAACAGGTCCTCCGCGGAAGCGAGCGCTTGGGGCGCGCGCCTATGCCTCCGCTGCGCCCACTCACGTTCTGCTGAAATGAAATAAAAACGTTTTTATTTTTCTTGAAAACGTTTTTATTGGCTGTTACCCCTATGCTCCAGGAGAAGCCGCGAGCCTGGGAGGGTGCATGGCGACGCAGATGCATAGGGCGCGGCGCGCGCCGCCGCCAACGATCAAGACATTGGCCGAAATGACGGGCTATTCCATCGCCACGATCTCGAAGGCTTTGCGCGAATCTCCCGTCGTCGCACCGGCGACGCGCGATCTCATCTACAAGGCGGCGCGCGAAGTCGGCTATCAGGCGAATGCGCGCGGCATGGCGCTGCGCACCGGCAAGAGTTTTCAGGCCGCCGTGCTGATGCCGGTGACCGCGGCACGCGACTATGAATGGGACGGCGTCGAATATACCCAGACCTTGAGCGGCATCAGCCAGGCGCTCGAAGGCACCGACTACCGCATGTCGGTGCATGTCATCCGCGACGCGGCTGATGGCGCGGAGGCTGCCCGCCGCATCGTCGACCAGGGGTTGGCCGACGGCCTGATCTTTTCCGGCATCCTTGCCGAAGACCCGCGCATCGATCTTCTGGTCGCCGAGCACTTCCCCTTCGTCTCCATGGGCCGCTGCCGCAAGAATCTCGACTATGCCCATGTCGATATCGACAACGAATGGGCAGCACATGCGGCCACCGCACGGCTGATCGCCGGCGGTCACAGGCGGATCGCGCTCGTCAATCCGGAGCGGCGGTTTTCCTATGCGCTCGACAGGATCGATGGCTTTTCCAGGGCGTTCCGCGAGGCGGGACTGGATGCGCCGACGGAACTGATCGCCGAGGGCGATCTTTCGACCCATTTCGGCCGGCAGGCGGTGATCGACTTCCTGCAGCTCGAGAATGCCCCGACCGCCTTCGTCTGCATCAACGAATCCACCACGCTCGGCGTGCTCTCGGGCCTTGGCAGTCTCGGCCGCGAGGTCGGCGTTGATGTCGATGTCATCGCCTATGACGACATCAACGTCAGCGCCTATTTCACCCCGCCGGTCACCACTTTCTATCAGCCGATCGAGGTGCTCGGTCGCACGCTTGGACAGTTCCTGCTGCGCCGCATGGAGGGGGATGACCCCGCTAGGCTCCGGCAGGTCTTCAGGCCGACGCTGATTGCGCGCCAGCCGGATAATCTCGGCGGCCGACTGATCCAAAGTTAATCATCAAAGGAGGAGAACCATGAAGAAACTGATGATTGCCCTGGCCATTGCGGCCCTTGCCTCGAGCGTGTCCCACGCCGCCGATCTCGGCGGCAAGCTCTTGAAGGTCGGATCCGACACCACGTCGCCGCCGATGGAGAGCATCGATCCGGCCACCGGACAGGTCGTCGGCTTCGACGTCGACGTGGTCAACGCCGTCTGCGCCAAGATCAATTGCCAGGCCGAGTTCGTCACCACCGGCTGGGACGGCATCTTCGCAGCGCTCGACCAGGGCAGTTTCGACCTCGTCGCCTCAGGTGTCTCGATCACCGAGGAACGCAAGAAGGCCATGGACTTTTCCGATCCCTACATCGTCAACAGCCAGGCCGTGCTGATGCGTGCTGACGATCAGGGCATCACGCTCGAAGCCTTCAAGGAAGCTGGCAGAAAGCTCTCCGCCCAGGCGAATACGACCGATGCCCAGGTCGCCGAGAGTGTCGTCGGCAAGGAGAACGTTGCCGCCTACGACACCTTCAGCGCCGCGATCATCGCGCTCAAGAACAAGGACGTCGACGGCGTCGTCATCAACGGCGCCAACGCTGCGGCTTACGAGCGCGAATTCGCTGGTGAGCTCGTCGTTGCGATCAAGGACCTCGAATCCGACCCGCTCGGCCTCGTCTTCCGCAAGGGCGACGAAAACGTCGCCGCCTTCAACGAAGGCCTGAAGATGATCAAGGACGACGGTACCCTCGACCAGCTCGTCAACAAGTACTGGGGCCTGAAGTAAGCTCATAGTGCCGATCGGACCCGGAACGCGCTCGCGCTCCGGGTCCTCCGTCTGTCCAATTCTATGCCCCCCCCGGAGGAATGAATGTCGTTCCTGAGAAGCGTGCGTCCGAGCAATCTGATCATCCTGACCGCGCTGCCCTTCATCATCTATCTTTTCATTTCCTCCGGCGACTACCAGCGCTCGTTGAGGGCGATCCTTGGTGTCGAAAATGGCTCGTCAGCCTTCGTGCCGGGCTTTCTGGCGCTGGCGATCGCGTTCACCTCGGGCATCGCCGTGCTCGTGCTGTCGCGGGCGAAGGCGCCACGTCCGCGCCTGGCAAACGTGGCGGCGCTGCTCAATCTCGCTGCGGCTGCCGTTCTCGTCATCGGCCACAATATCCATCCCTTCATCGCATCCGTCGTCGCCAATGGCGTCGATCCGTTCAAGTCTACGCTGATCGTCAAGGGCATGACCCCGCGGCAGCTGACCGAAGCTGCGGATCTGATGGTGCAGGGTGTCGAGGCCTGGCTATTTCCCGTCTATTTCGCCGTCACTCTGGCTGGCCTCGGTCTCTACTTCATGAGCAGCCGTGCCGATGCCCCTTCCGATGGAAAGGCGCGTCGCGTCGCCCGCTGGATTATCGGCCTGGTCAACGGCGCGGGTTTGGTTTTCGTTTTCTTCTTCGCCCATATCGCCTTTGCTGCCGGTGTGGCGACCACCATCCGCGCGGCGATCGCCGCCTATCTCCTGGCTGCGCTCATGGGGCTCGTCTGGGTCGGGCTGCTGCAATTGCATTCGACGGTCAGGACCAGCCTCTATTTCTCGATTGCCACGCTGGTATTGGCCGTTTCTGCCGGCTGGTTCCTCATGCAGCCACGCGACACCTACGTGCTGGCCGGTACGCTGGACGGCAAGGTCGGTATCGTCACCAACACGCCGGCAGGCCTGATCAGCGCCGTGCGCTTTGGCCAGTATGACGGCGCGCCGCAGACGGAAACGCCGGTGCGTACTTTTGTCGGCCCGGCCGAGGCGCTTGCCTCGATTGCCAAGAGCGAGGGCGTTTCGGGGGCCCTGCTGCCGGCTGCCTCCGCGCCGGCCGATATGCCGGTCCTCTGGAAGACCGAGGCACTGAACGACCGCGATCGTGCCGCCGGCGTCACCGTCGCCGTTCTTGCGATCATCCTTGGCCTTCTCACTTTCGGCGGCTATCTGCACCAGCGCCATCCGCTGGCGATCGGATCGGAGTTCATCGTCGACACGATCCGCGGCATTCCGATGCTGGTGATCGTGCTCTATGTCGGCCTACCCTTGAGCGGAGCGCTGAAGGACGCGACCCAAGGAGTGCTCGATCCGCCGAACCTGATGCGCGGCATCGTCGCCATGGCGCTTGCCTATTCGGCGTATCTTGCCGAAATCTTCCGCTCGGGCATCAACGCCATCCCCGTCGGTCAGGTCGAGGCGGCGCGCAGCATCGGCCTCAACCGCTGGCAGACGGCGCGCCTTGTCGTGCTGCCGCAGGCCTTCCGCATCATCATCCCGCCGCTCGGTAACGAACTGATCGCGATCCTCAAGGACACGTCGCTGCTGTCGATCCTGTCGATCCGTGACATCACCCAGCGCATGCGTGAGTTCCAGTCGGCAAGCTTCCTGCCGTTCGCACCCTATAACTCGGCGGCGATCTTCTACATCTTCCTGACGCTGGCGGCGGCAAGCCTCGTCAACATGATCGAGCGGAAATATGACATCAAGCACCGCTAGACCCCGCACGGTGCTGATTACTGGCGCCTCCCGCGGGCTCGGCGCCGAATTGGCTCGGATCTATGCCGAGGACGGTTGGCGCGTCATCGCCTGTGTGCGGGGCTCAGCCCCGCACGCAGGGGCGACAGACCGGCTACCGCTCGACGTTGCAGATCCCGCATCGATCGTTGCTTTGGGAGAGGCGCTGCAGGGCGTCGCGATCGACGTTCTGATCAACAATGCGGCTGTGCGTGGCGACACGGGCGGTCTTTCGACGCTCGATACGGACGAATTTCTTGAAGTGATGCGGATCAATGCGTTGGCGCCGCTTTTGGTGACGCGAGCGCTTCGAGCCAACTTACGGGCCGGCGAGCGCCGCGTCGTTGCCAATATCAGCAGCCGCGCCGGGTCGCTCGCCGAAGGTACGCTCGACGATGATGACGGCGACTATGCCTACCGCTGCTCCAAGGCGGCGCTGAACATGGCAACGGTCAAGCTCGCGCAGGATCTGAAGGGTGAAGGGATATCCGTACTCTCGCTGCATCCCGGCTGGGTGCAGACGGACATGGGCGGCAGCGATGCGGTCGTTTCGGTGGCTGCGAGTGCGGCCGGGCTGAAGGCGATCGTCGACAACTCAGATATGGCCGCTAGCGGCAGTTTCCGCGCCTATGACGGGCGGCGGGTTTCGTGGTGACAGGACAGGCAGAGACGATGGCAGATAGAGATTTGAGAACCCAGCAGGAACTGGCGACGATCCGTACCTGGCTCAGCGAAGCCCATGGCATCGAGGCGAACCTTTCGCCGTTGCCGGGCGAACATGATCTCAACTACCGGGTTTCTGCAGCCGACGGGCGTGAGTTCCTGCTGAAGCTGCACGCGGCCGGCGATGCGGATGACCTGGACATGCAGGTGGCGGTGCTCGAACATCTTGCCGCCAAGGCGTCGGATTTGCCGCTGTCGCGCGCCTTGCGCGATCGCGGCGGCGCCGTCTCCAGCAAGATCGAACTTCGCGGTCCGCGCACGGCGCGGCTCCTGTCGTGGCTTCCCGGAGATATCTGGGCGAAGGCGCCGGTGCGCAGCGCCGCCAGTGCGGAAAGCCTTGGACGCCTGTTGGCCGGTCTTGATCGCAGCCTCGAAGGCTTCACGCACGCCGGCGCCAAGCGGCTCTATGCCTGGGACATCGGCCGGGCCGACATGCATCGCAAACATGTGGAACTGATCGACGGTGTTGACAAGCGGGCGGCAGTTGACATGATCCTCGATCATTTCGCGTCGGCGGTTCTGCCGGGCCTGACGACCTGCCCGATGCAGGTCATTCACAACGACGCCAACGACTACAACGTGCTGCTCGACGAGAAGGGCGAGGTGAGCGGGCTGCTCGATTTCGGCGATATGGTCGAAACCTTTCGGGTGATCGAAATTGCCGTCGCCTCGGCCTATGCGCTGATCGGATCGACCGATCCCGTCGGGACCCTTGCCGCCCTTGCCGGTGCCTACCATCGGGTCAATCCACTAAGTGAAACCGAAGTCGAACTGGTCTTCGATTTGGTGTTGACCCGCTACGCCGTCAGCATGTGCATGGCGGCAAAGCAGATCCGCGACAATCCGGAGAATACCTACCTGCTCGTTAGCCAGGGGGACGTCTGGCGCGAGCTGAACCGCCTGCAAGGCGAGAACCGTGCGATCGCTATCGCTCGCATCCGCGACGCCTGCAGCCTTGCACCCATTCCGCATGCAGCGGCCGTCGTTCGCTGGCTCGAAAAGAATGCGCATGATTTCGCGCCGATCGTGCGCACTGGCGTTACCAAGCCGAAGGTCGCGGTCTTCAATTTTTCCGCTTCCGGTCCGGAGGCGGCACAATGGGCAAGCCTCGATGCGGCGGACGCGGAGGCGCGTATCGCCGCACAGATCGGCAGTGAGCATGCCGCATTCGGTATCGGCCTTTATGGCGAGGATCGCGGGATCTATCAGGGCGACGCCTATAAGACGTCGGTCGAGGGCGCGCGTCGCTCGGTGCATCTCGGTGTCGATATCTTTGCGCCGGCGGGAGAGCCGGTTTCGGCGCCCTTTGCCGGCAAGGTCGCTTTCATTCATGACGACGCTGTTGCCTACGGCTTCGGCCCAACCGTTCTTCTCGAACATGAGATCGAAGGTGGCGTGCGCTTCTGGACGCTCTATGGGCACCTCTCGCGCGATAGCGTTGCTAAACTCTCCGAGGGGCAGGTGATTGCCAAGGGCGAAGTCTTTGCCGCCTTCGGCGCGGCAGGCGAAAACGGCAGCTGGGCGCCGCACCTGCATTTCCAGATCGTCACCGATCACCTCGGTCTCGGAGGTCAAATGCACGGCGTCGGCGTTGGCGACCAGTGGCAGGTATGGCGCGAGGTGAGCCCGGACCCGAGCGTCGTGCTCGGTCTCTCCGTGCCTGTTTCGGTGATCGTGCCGCGCGATAAGGCCTTCCTTGTGCGTGAGCGCCATCGTCGCATCGGCCGGTCGCTGAGCATTGCCTATAGCGCTGCACCGCTCAAGATCATCGGCGGCGAGGGGGCGCATCTGATCGACGAGGACGGCACGCGCTGGCTCGACATGGTCAACAATGTCTGCCACGTCGGCCATTGCCATCCACGTGTGGTCAAGGCAGCGCAGGCGCAGATGCAGCGGCTCAACACCAATTCTCGCTACCTGCACGATTCTCTGGTCGAATACTCCCGCCGGCTCGCGGCCCAGTTTCCGGATCCGTTGAACGTCTGCTTCTTCGTCAACTCCGGTAGTGAGGCGAACGACCTCGCAATCCGGCTTGCGCGTGCCTATACCGGCAATCGCGACATCGTCACCGTCGACCATGCCTATCACGGGCACCTGTCGAGCCTGATTGACGTCAGCCCCTACAAGTTCGCCGGCAAGGGCGGGGAAGGGCAGGTGGCGCATGTGAAGGTCGCCGAGATGCCCGATCTCTACCGCGGGCGCTATCGCTACGGCGATGTCGATGCCGGCCGCAAATATGCCGAGGACGTGCGCAACCAGGTCGCGGCCCTTGAGGCCGACGGCCGTCGTCCGGCGCTGTTCTTCAGCGAAGGCATTCTCGGCACCGGTGGGCAGCTGTCGCTGCCGGAGGGGTATCTTCGCGAAGCCTATGCGCACGTGCGCGCAGCCGGCGGTCTCTGCCTTGCCGACGAGGTGCAGGTGGGTTTCGGCCGTGTCGGCAGCCACATGTGGGCGCACGAGATGCAGGGGGTTACGCCCGATATCGTCACCATGGGCAAGCCGATCGGCAACGGCCATCCGATGGCGGCCGTCGTTACGACCGAGGCGATTGCCGCCTCCTTTGCCAACGGCATGGAGTATTTCAACACCTTCGGTGGCAATCCGGTTTCGGCCGAAATCGGCCTTGCCGTGCTCGACGTCATCCGCGACGAGCGGCTGATGCATCATTGCCGTGTCGTCGGCGACCGGCTGATGGATGGCGCACGGGCGCTTGCCGCAAAACATGCGATCATCGGCGACGTCAGGGGGCATGGCCTCTTCAACGGTATCGAACTGGTGCGCGACCGCGAGACGCTGGAGCCGGCGGCGCGCGAGCTCGACTTCGTCATTGCTGAGATGAAGCGTAAGCATCGCATTCTGCTCAGCAGCGAGGGGCCGCACCACAATGTGTTGAAGGTAAAGCCGCCGGCGCCCTTCAGCGCGGAGGATTGTGACCGCTTCCTCAATGCGCTCGACGAGACGCTCGGGCGTCTAAGCGTCTGAGACAAAACACCAAAAACGGCCGCCTCCGGGCGGCCGTTTTGCCATTGCCAGTGGCCCTCAACAGCAAAATCGGATCGATACGATTTTCCGCTTTACAACAAAGTTAAACGTTTTTATCGTGCATATAAACGTTTAACTTAGTGCTGCAATCGTGCCCTTGGCATAGCAGTGCTGGCCGGCAGGGAGGGCCCGTTGGCAGCGATCCGCATCGACAATTTGCGCAAAGGCTTTGGTTCGCTCGAAGTCTTGAAGGGTATCAACCTCGATATCGCCGACGGCGAGTTCGTCTGCTTCCTTGGCCCGTCGGGCTGCGGCAAGAGCACGCTGCTGCGTTCCATCGCCGGTCTCGAGGATCTCGACGGTGGCTCGATCCATCTTGGCGACCGCGACATCACCGACGTCGCGTCGGCCAAGCGCGACATCGCCATGGTCTTCCAGAACTACGCGCTCTATCCGCATATGAATGTGCGCAAAAACCTGTCCTTCGGCCTGGCGTTGAACGGGATGAAGCGCGACGAGATCGATCGCCGCGTCGACAATGCCGCCGACATCCTGCGCATCAAGGAGCTGCTGGCCCGCAAGCCGCGCCAGCTTTCCGGCGGCCAGCGTCAGCGCGTGGCGATCGGTCGCGCCATCGTGCGCGAGCCAAAACTCTTCCTGCTCGATGAGCCGCTCTCGAACCTCGATGCCGGGCTTCGCGTCACCATGCGCGTCGAGCTTGCCGCTCTGCATGAGCGCCTCGGCGTGACGATGATCTATGTCACCCACGACCAGGTGGAAGCGATGACGCTTTCCGACCGTGTCGTCGTGCTCGACAAGGGCAAGGTCAGCCAGTTCGGTACGCCGCTCGAACTGTTCTACCAGCCGGCCAATCTGTTCGTCGCCGGCTTTATCGGCTCGCCGCGTATGAATTTCGTCACGACCGAAGTGACCGAGCAGGTCGACGCATCCGTGACGCTCAATGGCGGTGGTCTTGCCCATCCGCTGACGCTCGAAATGCTCACGGCGGCACCGATCGCCAAGGCGAAATCCGTCACGCTCGGCATTCGCCCGGACAAGATCGAGCTGGTCTCGGCCGAAGAAGGCCATCTCGTCGGCGACGTGCGCCTGGTCGAGCGGCTCGGCACCGAGAGCCACGTCCATATCAGCCTCGAGAACGGCAGCGACATGACCGCCGTCGTGCGTGGCACGCATCCGGTGTCGGCACGCGAACGCGTGCATCTGCGCCTGCCGGCCGAACACTGCCATCTCTTCGACGGTGATGGCCAGGCGGTCGCGCGGCGTCTCGATGGCGAAACGCAGGCGCTCATCAATCAGGAAAAGGCAAAGCGGGTCGCGTAACCCGAACGAGGAGGAGAAGCATGCTCAACAGGAAGTCGATCATCGGCTCGCTGATGGTTCTGGCAATGGCCGGAACTGCCACGGCCCGCGCGGAAGAGACCTTGCGCTTTGCGACCTGGGACACGGACGAAAGCCTGGCGATCCAGCAGGAAATCGCCAAGAAGTTCGAGGAAAAGCATCCGGGCGTGAAGGTCCAGGTCGAGCCCTATGCCGATGGTTACGACCAGAAGCTGATCGCCGCTTTCGGCGCCGGCAACCCGCCCGATGTCATGTATATGTGGAACTTCCCGCAATACTACACGTCACTGAAGCCGCTTGACGATTTGATCGCCAAGGACGCGGCCGAGCTCAAGCCCGACGATTTCCCGCAGGGCCTGATGAACACGGTTCGTGTCGAGGGCAAGACCTACGGCATGCCGTCGGGCTTCACCACCCAGGTCGTCTTCTACAACAAGGACATGTTCGCCAAGGCCGGCGTCGAGGAGCCGAAGGACGGCTGGACCTGGGACGACCTGCGCGCCAAGGCCGCCAAGTTCCGCGACGAGCCGAACAAGGTCTACGGCTTCGCCGTCGACGCCAAGCCCGATCCTTACGACTTCGAGCAGTTCCTCTGGTCGAACGGCACCAAGTACATCTCCGACGACGGCAAGAAAATCGACGGCTACATGAACAGCGATGCGGCCGCTCAGGTGCTCGACATGTTCGCCGACATGGCCAAGAAGCAGGAAGCGATCACGCTGAACCTCGGCGACGACACATCGGGCAGCACGCTCTTCAAGGGCGGCAAGATCGCCATGTTCCAGAGCGCCATGTGGTCGAAGTCCGGCATCGACGCATCCGGCATCAAGTATGGCGTAGCGCCACTGCCGAAGTTCGGCGACAAGACCGCCCATTCCGCACTCGGCGTCTCGGCGATCTCGATCGCCAAGGACGCGGCCCATCCGGATCTCGCCTGGGAATTCGTCAAGTTCTTCTCGTCGCCCGAAGCCGTCGCCATGCGCGTCAACGACCTGCCGGTGCGCACCAGCGTGGCTGAAGAAAAGGGCATGACCAAGGACCCGATCTACAAGCCCTTCTTCGACATTCTGGCGACCTCCAACACCGAGACCCACGCGTTCCTGAAGAACGCCAACTGGGGCAAGGTCCAGGACAATCTCGCCCGCGCCATCGAAGCAACGATGATCGACCAGGGCAATGCCAAGCAGCATCTCGACGATGCGGTCAACCGCTCCAAGCGTCTGATCAAGTAAGAAAAGGGAGTACGGGGAGATGGATATGACCTATGCCGGTGCAGAGTCTAAGGTGGCAAGGCGCAAGCGCTCCGCCATCGCGCGCTATGCAGCACCCTATCTGTTCATCTCCCCGTGGATCCTCGGGTTCCTGTTCTTCACGCTCGGCCCGCTCGTCTTCTCGCTGACGATGAGCTTCTACGACTGGCCGGTGGTCGGTGAACGCACGTTCGTCGGGCTCGAGAACTATCGGTCCATGCTGTTCGAGGACCCGCAGTTCTGGGAAAGCCTCTGGATCACGGTGAAGTTCGCGGCGATCTACGTGCCGTTCAACATCGTCATGTCGTTCCTGCTGGCGCTGATGCTGCATCATATCACGTTCGCCAGCGGCTTCTTCCGCACCGCCTTCTACCTGCCGAGCGTCATTTCCGGCGTGGCTTTGGTGACGATCTGGAGCTGGATCTACAGCCGGGAATACGGCCTTTTGAACTTCATGCTGTCCTTCGTCGGCATCGACGGGCCGAACTGGCTCGGTGATCCGAACCTTGCGATCGTTGCGATCATCATCGCCAGTCTCTGGGGCCTTGGCGGCACCATGCTGATCCTTCTGACCGGTCTGAAAGCGATCCCCAAGGAACTCTATGAGGCCGCGACCGTCTCGGGCGTTCCCGGCTGGGCGCAGATGGTGTTTATCACCCTGCCGATGCTCGGGCCGATGCTGCTCTTCACCTTCATCACCTCGATCATCTCGGCCTTCCAGCAGCTGACGATCGCGCTGCTTCTGACCAAGGGCGGGCCGCTCGGTTCCACCTATTTCTTCGCCATGTACATCTACGACAACGCCTTCAAGTATTTCGACATGGGTTATGCCGCCGCCGGCTCCTGGGTGATGTTCATCATCGTGCTTCTGCTCAGCCTCGGCGTCATGCGCTGGTCGGCCGCCTGGGTCTATTACGAAGGCGAAGTCCGCGAGAATGATGGAGACCGCAATGCGTAAGACGCTGCTCTATTCCGCGCTGATCCTGCTGTCGGCGCTGTTCATCGCGCCGTTCTACTGGACCTTCATGACGGCGATCAAAAGCTCGGCCGAGCTTTACCAGTTCCCGCCGGTCTTCTGGCCGTCGGAATGGCACTGGGAGAATTTCGCCGCCGCCTGGAACAAGCAGCCCTTCGGCACCTACCTCACCAACTCGCTGATCGTGGTGGTGCTGTCGACCATCGGCCAGCTGATTTCCTCGTCGCTGGTCGCCTATGGCTTCGCCCGCTTCCGCTTCCCCGGCCGCGACCCGCTGTTCATTCTGCTGCTCGCCACCATGATGATCCCGTGGGACGTGAAGATGATCCCGCTTTATATGGAGTTCAACCTGCTCGGCTGGATCAACACGCTGAAGCCGTTGATCGTGCCTGCCTATTTCGCCGACGCCTTCTTCGTCTTCCTGCTGCGCCAGTACATCATGACCGTGCCGATGGAGATCGACGAAGCCGCGCGCATGGACGGCGCCAATGCCTTCGACATCTACTGGCGCATCCACCTGCCGCTGATGATGCCGGCGCTGGTGCTGGTCGGTACCTTCCACTTCATGAACGCCTGGAACGACTACCTCGGCCCGTTGATCTTCCTCAACGACCAGTCGAAGTACACGCTGACGCTCGGCCTCTCGATGTTCAAGGGATTGCATGAGGTAGACGTGACCTCGATCGCCGCGATCACCGTCATCCTCTGCCTGCCGCCGCTCGCACTCTTCTTCGTCGCCCAGCGCTACATCATGGATGGCGCGGTCGGCTCGTCGGTGAAGGGATAACGGCATGCTGTTCGATATCGATACCGTGCCCTTCAGCCGCAGGGGTCGCTTCCTGACGCTCTCGATGATGCGGGTGCCGGGCCGCGACGGCGAGCGGGCGCTCTATCTCCGCCACGTTGCCGGCGGCGACGAGCGGCCGTCGCTTGGCCGCCTCTGCCGCGTCGAGTTTTTCGATGCTGAGGGCGCGAGCGTGACGCCTGTGCTCGTGCTTTCCCCGGAACGGCTCGACGCCCGCATCGGTGAGGGTGACGTGACCTTCGTCATCGGCGAAGGGGAGCGGCTGCACGTATCCGGCAATCGGGCCGGCGTGCGCTTCCATCTCGAGGGCTCGCGTTACGACTATGTCTACCGCACGCCGACCGGCGAGGATTGCCTCGTCGCGGCGGTCGAGAACGTCAAGTTCATCCCGCGTGCGCTCTCCGGCGACCTGAAGGTCACTGGCGCGTGGCAGCGCGATCACTCAGAGGACGTGTCCTTCGCTTTCTCGGGTGCCGGTGCCTTCGAGGGCAATGTCGATTTCTTCCGCACCGTGCCGCCTGTTGACCGTCCCGGTTGCTTCGCCGAAGCGCTTTCGGGTGCGGCGGCCGAATTCGCCGAATGGCACGCACGTGTTCCGAAGGGCGTGGAACGCCAGGACGAGGCGCATCGTCTCGCAAGCTACCTGCTCTGGGCGAATGGCGTACCCGCCGGTGGTGCGCTGACGCGGCCGGCGATCTACATGTCCAAGAACCACATGATCAACATCTGGAGCTGGGACAACGCCTTTTCCGCCCTCGGCGTTGCGGCCTTCGACCCGGATCTCGCCTTCGACCAGTTCGCAGCGATCTTCGACCATCAGGACGCCTCCGGTCTGCTGCCGGATTACATCAACGACCGCGACGTGCTCTTCGCCTTCACCAAGCCGCCGGTGCATGGCTGGGCCGTGTCGCTGATCGCGGCGGCCGATCCGGGCTTCCTGACTGCCGAGCGCAAGTCCTACCTGCGCGACGCAATCGGTCGCCAGGTCGACTACTGGCTGACCTACGGCCGTAAGGATGCGGCGAGCCTGCCGTCCTACTTCCACGGCAACGACAGCGGCTGGGACAACGCCACCTTCTTTGCCGAGGGCGGCCCGGTGATTTCGCCGGATCTGCCGGTCTTCCTGATCCTTGCCTGCGAGGTCCTTGCCGATCTTCTGGAAGATGACGCGGACCGCCAGGCGATGTGGCGGCAGAAAGCTGACGACCTGCAGGTTCTGCTGTTCGAACGGCTGTGGACCGGCGAAACCTTCGGTGCGCGGCTCGCCGCGGATCCGGAACGGATACTGCCGGGCGACAACCTCATCCAGTTCATGCCGCTGCTGCTTGGCGCGCGGCTGACGACGGAGATGCGCGAGAAGCTCATGGCGCGGCTTGTTGACGGCGGTTTCATCACCGAATGGGGTCCGGCGACCGAAAGCCCGAAAAGTTCCTTCTATGAGGACGACGGCTACTGGCGCGGGCCGATCTGGGCGCCGACGACGATGCTCATCTGGGACGGTCTTCGCCGGCAAGGGCAGATTGAACTGGCCCATGAGGTCGCGGAAAAGTTCTGTTCACTTGCCAGCAAAAGCGGTATGGCCGAAAACTTCGATGCGCGCTCGGGGAGGGGCCTTCGCGATCGGGCATTCGCCTGGACATCCGCAGTCTATCTTCAGCTGGCGGCATCGCTCAGCGACGACAACCCGTGACGAGTTGAGACGCCATGCAGAGACCGACGATCAAGACCATCGCGCAGGAGACGGGGCTTTCCATCGCCACCGTGTCCAAGGCCCTGAAGCACTCGCCTCAGGTGCGCCCGGAAACGCGCGCGATCGTGATCGAGGCGGCCGAACGGGTCGGCTATGAACTCAACATGCACGGCGTGCAGTTGCGCACAGGCAAGACCTACCAGGTCGCCGCCATCATGACCGCGCCGGGTCCGAAGCAGAACGAATGGGAAGGCGTCGAATACGCCCAACTCTTGAGCGGCATTTCCTGGGCGCTGGAAGACAGTCCCTACCGCGTGTCGCTCTATGCTGTGCGGAATTTCGAGGAAAGCCAGGCGGTCATCAAGCAGATCGTGTCGCTGAAGAAGGCCGACGGCATCATCATCTCGGGCACACGTGCCGACGATCCGCGCATCCGCACGATGCAGGCGGCGGATTTTCCCTTCGTCACCTACGGCACCAGCATCCACAATGCACCGCATGCCTATGTCGATGCCGACAATGAACAGATGATCCGTGTGTCGATGGCGCGCCTGGTCGAGCGCGGTCATCGCCGTATCGCGCTGCTCAACCCACTCTCGGACTTGAGTTACGGCATCACCCGGCTCGAAGCCTACAGACATGCGCTTGAGGTGGCAGGCCTTCCCTATGACCCGGCGCTCGTCGCCCACGGCCGGCTGACGCCCGCCTTCGGCCGCGAGAACGTGCTGACCATGTCGGAGCTCAGCAATGCCCCGACCGCCTACATCTGCGCCAACGAAGCCTCGGCGCTCGGCGCCTTCTCAGGCTTTCACGAACGCGGGCTGGTGCACGGGCGCGACGCAGTCATCAACGCCACCGACGATCTCAACGTCAGCCAGTATTTCGCACCGCCGATCACCACCTACTACCTGCCGATCAGCGAACCGAGCAGCCTGCTCGGCGCCTATATCCTGAGGCGCATGGAGGGCGAGCCGCCGGAGGCGCTGCAGACGCTCCTGATGCCGAACCTGATCGAGCGCTGCGACGACCGCTTGAACCCGAACCGTTGACGAATAGGCCGCCCTTGCGGGCGCCCACTCATGCCTGGGATATAAACGTTTATATCCTTGGTGGCGCAGACAAAACCCGAGGCCGGACCCAACCGGCCGAATGACATGACGAAGGACCGGACCCGTGCACATGCCCATGACCAGAACGAACCGCTTCAACGCCAAAGAACAGCAGACCGACATGCTGGAGCTCGGCGTCTGCTACTATCCGGAGCAGTGGCCGCGTGCGAAATGGGAAGAGGATGCGCGCCGCATGGTCGAGCTCGGCCTTGCCTGGGTGCGCATCGGCGAATTCGCCTGGGCGAAGATCGAGCCCCGTCCGGGCGAGTTCCATTGGGAATGGTTGGACGAGGCCATCGAAGTGCTCGGCAACGCCGGCCTCAAGGTAATTCTCGGAACTCCGACCGCCGCACCGCCGAAATGGCTGATCGATCGCCACCCGGACATCCTTCCCGTCGACGTCAACGGCGTGGTGCGCAAGTTCGGCGCCCGTCGCCACTACTGCTTCTCCAGCCGCCGCTACCGCATCGAGGCGGCGCGGATCTCCGAAGCCATGGCCGAGCGCTACGGCAAGAACATCTTCGTGCATGCCTGGCAGACCGACAACGAATACGGCGACCACGACACGATCTACAGCTATTCCGACGAAGCGATGCGCGCCTTCCGTGAATGGCTGGCTGCGCGTTACGGCACCATCGAGGAACTGAACCGAGCTTGGGGCACAGCCTTCTGGGCGATGAACTACCTGACATTCGACGAAATTGAGCTTCCGAACAACCTCGTCGAAGAGCCGAGCCCGACCCATATCGTCGACTACATCCGCTTCTCCTCCGATCAGGTGAAGAGCTTCAACAAGGCGCAGGTCGACATCATCCGCAAGCACTCGCCGGGCCGACCGGTGACGCACAACTTCATGTCGCAGAACACCGACTTCGACCATTACAAGGTCGGCGAGGACATCGATATCGCCTCCTGGGATGTCTATCCGATGGGCGGCCTGCTCAACGGTCGTCTTTCAGCGGAAGACAAGGGGCGCTATCTGCGCGTCGGCGATCCTGACCAGCCGGCCTTCAACCACGATCTTTACCGCGCCGTCGGCAACGGCCGCGTCTGGGTGATGGAGCAGCAGCCGGGCCCTGTGAACTGGGCCTCGCACAACCAGTCGCCGGCCGACGGCATGGTCCGGCTGTGGACCTGGCTTGCCTATGCGCATGGCGTCGACATGGTCTCCTATTTCCGCTGGCGCCAGGTGCCGTTTGCGCAGGAGCAGTTCCACGCGGGCCTGCTGTTGCCGAACAGCGAAGCGGACCAGGGCTATCTTGAGGTCGCTCAGGTGGCCGAGGAAATGAAGCGGTTGCCGAAGGGCGAACGTCGCGAAAAGGCCAAGGTGGCGCTTCTACTGGACTACAATTCGCGTTGGGCGACCCGGGCGCTGCCGCAGGGTCGCACCTATCTGGCCTCGCAGATCGCGCTCGACTGGTATGCGACCGTCGCCCGCGTTGGCGTCGACGTCGACATCATCGGCCAGCACTCGGACCTCGAGGGGTACCAGCTGGTGCTGGCGCCCGATCTCGTCATCCCGGATGCGGCCTTCGTCGAAAAGCTCGCCGCTTCCGGCGCCAAGGTGCTCTTCGGACCGCGCAGCGGCAGCAAGACCGAGGACATGCACATTCCCGAGGGGCTGCCGCCGGGTCCGCTCGCCTCGCTGATCGATATCAGTGTCGCCCGCGTCGAATCGCTGCCGGAATTCCACGCCGAAAGCGTGCTCTACGGCAACGAGACCTATCCGGCTGGTGTCTGGCGCGAGACCGTCAGAACCAATGAAACGGTACTCGCGACCTTCGAGGGCGACTATCGCAACGGCGCGCCGGCGCTCGTCGGCAACGACAAGGCGCGCTATCTCGCAACCGCTGCCGGGGGCGACTTCCTCGGCAAGGTGATCGGCGATGCGCTCGGCTGGGCCTCGGTCGAGGCGCTGGCGGATCTTGGTGATCTCCGCATCACCCGCCGCGGCAAGCTCTCCTTCGCCTTCAACTACGGCAAGACCGCCGTCGATGTTCCCGCACCTGCTGGCGCGACCTTCCATGTCGGCGGCCGCAAGCTCGGCCCGGTCGATGTCGCGATCTGGTCGGAGTGACGGGAAAGCGGACGAAACATCCGCGTCGGTGTTCCTTAAAGCAAAAAGCCCGGCCTCTTGGAGGCCGGGCTTTTTGCATTCGGATGCGTTCGGGCAGACTAGACGCGTTCCAGCGCGACGGCGATGCCCTGGCCGACGCCAATGCACATGGTCGAAAGCGAATAGCGCCCGCCGGTCTCCTGAAGCTCCAGTGCTGCCGTGCCCGTGATGCGTGCGCCGGACATGCCGAGCGGGTGGCCGAGCGCGATCGCGCCGCCGTTGCGGTTGACGCGCGGGTCGTCGTCGGCGATGCCGAGGTCGCGGAGCACGGCGAGGCCCTGCGAGGCGAAGGCCTCGTTGAGTTCGATGACGTCAAACTGCGTCTGCTTGAGCCCGAGGCGCGCCATCAGCTTCTTCGACGCCGGCGCCGGCCCCATGCCCATGATGCGCGGCGGTACGCCGGCGGCAGCACCGCCGAGAATGCGGGCGATCGGCCGCAGGCCGTATTTCTTGATGGCCGCTTCCGAGGCGATGATCAGCGCGGTCGCGCCGTCGTTGACGCCGGAGGCGTTGCCGGCGGTCACCGTGCCGCCTTCCTTCTTGAAGGGTGTGCCGAGTTTGGCGAGCGCCTCCATTGACGTTGCGCGCGGGTGCTCGTCGCGATCGACTACGATGGGCTCGCCCTTCCGCTGCGGGATCGTCACCGAAACGATCTCTTTCGCCAAACGGCCATTGGCCTGCGCAGCCGCAGCCTTGGCCTGGCTGCGGACGGCAAAGGCGTCCTGGTCCTCACGGCTGACATGGAAATCGGCCGCGACGTTCTCACCGGTCTCGGGCATGGAATCGACGCCGTACTGCTTCTTCATGACAGGATTGACGAAGCGCCAGCCGATGGTGGTGTCGTAGATCTCGGCGTTACGCGAAAACGCAGTGTCGGCCTTCGGCATTACGAAGGGTGCGCGCGACATGCTCTCGACGCCACCGGCAATCATCAATTCGGCTTCGCCCGAGCGGATGGCGCGGGCAGCCGTGATCACCGCATCCATGCCGGAGCCGCAGAGCCGGTTGATCGTCGTGCCGGAGACGCCGACCGGCAGGCCGGCCAGAAGCAGAGACATGCGTGCGACGTTGCGATTGTCCTCGCCGGCCTGGTTGGCGCAGCCGAAGATCACGTCATCGACCGCGTCCCAGTCGATATCGGCATTGCGTTCGATCAGTGCCTTCAGCGGGATCGCGCCGAGGTCATCGGCCCGGACGGAAGAGAGCGAGCCGCCGAAGCGGCCGATCGGGGTGCGGACATAGTCGCAGATGAAAGCTTCGGCCATTACGCAGCCTCCTTGTCGCCCTGATGCGCCTTCTTGGTGCGGGCATTGATGTCGCGAAGGGTGTTGAGCTCAAGCTCCGTCGGAGCAGGCGTCTCGATCACTTCACCGGCGAACCGGATCGCCCAGCCGCAGTTCTCGACGATCTGCTCGCGGGTCACGCCCGGATGGATCGAAACGACGGTCAGCTCCTTGGTCCCAGGATCCGGTTCCAGGATGCAGAGATCGGTGATGACGCGGGTCGGTCCCTTGGTCTTCATGCCGAGCCGCTCGCGGTGGTCACCGCCTTCGCCATGGCCCATCGAGGTGATGAAGGGCAGTTTTTCGACGAAGCCGCGCTTCGACAGCGCCATGGTGATGAAGATGCGGCCGCAATTGGAGGCGATCTCCGGCGCGCCACCACCGCCCGGCAGGCGGACCTTCGGGTGGTCGTAGGGGCCGACGACTGTCGTGTTGAGGTTGGCGAACCTGTCGATCTGGGCGCCGCCGAGAAAGCCGGTGGTGATGCGTCCGCCCTGCAGCCAGTAGCGGAACATCTCCGGCACGGAGACGGTGAAGAGGGCGGTGTCGCAGAGTTCGCCGTCGCCGATCGAGAGCGGCAGCACGTCCGGCTTGGTTCCTACCGTACCGCTTTCGTAGATCAGGGTAATGTCTGGCGCATGGGTCAGCCGCGCGACGTTGCAGGCGGCCGAAGGCGCGCCGATGCCGACGAAGCACACGTCGTCGTTTGAGAGCTCGCGCGCGGCGGCGATGGTCATCATTTCGGTGGGGGTGAAGTCGCTCATCCTATCCTCCTCAGGCGGCTTTTACCGCTGGTTTGCCGGCGTGCTTGGCGAAATCGTCCGGCTTTGCGTCGAGCACGTTCTGCTTGATCCAGGCGGTGAAGCTGTCGCGGTCTCGGGCAATCTCGTCCCAGCCGATGTAGAAGGCGTTGGAGCGCGGGTAGTAGCCGTGCGCATAGGATGGGAAGGCGCCGCCCGGAACGTGGGCAACCGCTGTGATTGCCCAACTCGGAAGCACGAGCGAATTCGGCGATGGCGGGTTCAGTTCGTCGACGATTTCTTCCACCGTGACGATCGAGCGCCTGGCGGCAAGCACCGCTTCCTTCTGGACCCCGACGATGCCTTCGATCAGCACGTTGCCCTTCCTGTCGGCGCGTTGTGCGTGGATGATCGTCACGTCGGGGCGGATCGCCGGAACGGCAGCCAGCACTTCGCCGGTGAAGGGGCAGGTGACCGACTTGATGTTGGGGTTCACCTTCGGCAGGTCGGCGCCGATATAGCCGCGCAGCGTCGCAAACGGCAGGTTGGCAGCCCCCGCCTCATAGGCGTTGGCCATGGCCGCGTGTGAATGCTCTTCGATCTCGAGCGGTCGCGGCCACTGGTTTTCGACGGCATCGCGGAAGCGGTGCAGCGATCCGACGCCCGGATTGCCGCCCCAGGAGAACTTCATGCCACGGGCGGCACCCACTCCAATCAGCTGGTCGTAGAGAATGTCGGGCGTCATGCGCACCAGATAGAGATCCTTGCGGCCCTGGCGGATCACTTCGTGACCGGCGGCATAGGGGATCAGGTGGGTGAAGCCTTCCATGGCGACGATGTCGCCATCCCTGACATTGTCGCCGACGGCCTCGGCGAGCGAAACGATCTTCGCCATGTTTCCTCTCTTCGTCTGTTGTTTGTTGGCGCATGCGGTCCGTTTGGTGGGAGAGCCGCGGCCTTCTCGTGAGGCAGTAAGCGCCGAACGAACCGAGCGGTCAAATATTTTGTGCGATATTTGACATTTGTTCATATATCGCACAAAATTAGACTGTCATGTTTGGAGAGGCGACGATGCGTGAGACCGATTTCGTCAGTGGATTTGCGCGGGGGCTGACGGTGATTGAAGCCTTCGACGAAACGCGTCCGAAGCTGTCGATTGCCGAGGCATCGAAGATCACCGGTCTCGACCGGGCGACAGTGCGCCGGTCGCTGCTGACGCTCTCGGAGCTTGGCTATGCGGACTACGACGGCAAGTTCTTCGCGCTGACGCCCAAGATCCTGAGATTGGGCCACGCCTATCTCTCGGCAACGCCGCTGCCGACGATCATCCAGCCTTATCTCGATCAGCTTTCGGAACGTGCCGGCCAGAGTGCGTCGGCCTCGGTGCTGGATGGCACGGAGATCGTCTATATCGCCCGCGCCTCGCAGAAGCGGGTCATGTCGATCAACCTGACTACCGGCTCGCGGCTGCCGGCCTACTGCGCTTCGATGGGACGGGTGTGGCTGGCGGCGTTGCCGGAGCATGAGGCGCGCGAGATCCTTTCACGCTCGAACCTGAAGGCGAACACGCCCTATACGAAGACCGACCCGGACGAATTGGTTGCCGAATTCAAGCGGATACGCGACCAGGGCTACGCGCTGATCGATCAGGAGCTGGAGCTTGGCCTCTGCTCGATTGCTGTTCCGCTCGAAAACGATCGCGGCCGGATCGTCGCTGCGCTCAATATCGGCGCGCCCGCGGCCCACGTTCCAGCGGCGGAGATGGTCGAGCGCTATCTGCCGCTGCTGAAGGAAACACAAGGGGCGCTAAGGCTGGTGCTGAGGTAACGGCTTTCTGCTTCGGCGCTTGATGTTTTGCTGTCACGTTGCAAGCACAGGTGCGGGTAGCGACCGAACGGCCTGAAACCGACCCAAAAATGGGCCGCGTGGTGATGCAGGTTGCGCTTGCATTTTTTTTGCCCACAAATGCAAGTGGTTCCGCGCGGGTGGGTGCTGGCGGCGAAAAACGCTGGCGGATGGAGGGGGACATCGCACCGCAAGAGCCAGATATTTTGTCAAATCTTGCCCAGCGCCGCCTCTCGGCGACTTCTGGGCGCTGCTGCCATTGTTACGACCCGGATTTCCGGGAAACCCGAAATTTTACAGAGCAATTTCCTTTTCCCTGTTTCCATATTGATCGTCATGAATGAGCAATCGCACCCGTCCGACCATTCCATCACCTTTCCGCCCTACGAACTGATCGCGACGATCGTGCCGCCTTGCACTGCCGCGGGGCGGCCGGCACAGGACTGGGCCTATTTGGCTGCCACCCACCTTATCGGTTCGCCGGCCAAAGCGGCGATCGCCGCGATCCTGGAGGAAACCGGCATGCTTGCCGGCGCCGACCGGGCGTGGATGTTCGAATACTGCGACGACCTTCTGCGCTTCCGCAACACTGAGGAGTGGGTGCGGGGGGACGTGTCGTCGCATGTCGCTGACCTGCAGCAGACGCCGGTGACGATGATCGGCTGGCTGCATCAGTGGCTGGTCGCCGGCAAGGCAGTCATGATCAACGACGTCGCAAGGCTACCGCGTCCGGCGCGCGCACTTCAGGCGGAAATGCTTCGCCAGAACGACAAGAGCGTTCTCTGCGTCCCGGTCTTTCACGAGGGCGCTTTGCGTGCCTGCATCGGTTTCGATGCGACGAGGGCAGTGCGTCGATGGCCAATCGAAGAAATCCACCAGCTCGCCCGCTGTGCAAAGCTGATCGGGATCGCGCGCTACGGGCGGACATCGACGTATGGCGAGCGGGAAGGTGCTGCCGCAATAACGTCCGCTGGGACCGATCAGCTCGTCCATCTGCATATGCCGGGACGCACCCGCGGCGTGCCGCTGTCTGCCATCGTCGGGCTTCGTTCTGCCAAGGACTACACCCAGATCTGGCTGAAGGACGAAGCCGCGGTCCTGGATCTCCGTCCGCTTTCATTCTGGACTGGCCTGCTGCCCAAGTCGAACTTCCTGCGCATCCATCGGACCGCAGTGATCAACCTGTCGCACGTCACCGAGCTCGACCGTCATTCAGGTCCGACGAAACAGGCCTGGGCTGTGCGTCTGCGTAGAATAGACGAATCCTGGGCCGTGTCCCGCCCCTACAGGCAGGAATTGCGCAGTCGTCTCGGCATCTGAGATTTTCCACAGAGGCCGATGTCGCGCTTTGTTGCTTCGTCGAACCCGTAAGTTGTTTCGTCGATAAGGCGTTGCCGCTTTAGGGTTGCCATGCAAGCGAGCTTCCTGGGACATTTTTGGGCGATGGCGGGGGCAAGCCTTTGAAAAAGATCAATTGTCAGAATAAGGGCTTGGGAAGCGGACTTGAGAGCGAAGAGCGCAACGACCGGCGGCGGTCATCGCGTCGTTCCGCAGCGGGTCGCCAGCGCTTGCTGCTGAGCAGCACCGCTCTATGGTTGTTCGCAGCCACGGGCCTTGCTCTCGGCGTGGTCGCGGCTGCGCCACCTGCTCAGGCGGCAGGCAAGGGCGGCGCCGGTGGGAGCACGGGCGGCGCCGGTGGCGGCGTCGACGGCAACTTGCAGGGGACGCCTGGCAGCAATGCGACCTATTCCGGAAACGGTGGCGGTGGCGGCGGGCCGGGTGCGGCCGGTGGCGCGGGAAGCCAGCACGGTGCCGGGGTTGCCGGCAATGGCGGCGCCGGTGGTACCGGCGGCAGCCCGAACGGGGCGTCGGGCGGTGACGGCAGCGGCAGCGGCGGCGACTTCGGCGGCGGCGGCGGCGGCGGTGGCGGTGCGCATGGCATCGTCGGTGTCGCTGCGGGCCGCGGTGGCGATGGCGGTGCCTCGCCGAACGGCGACGGCGGTGGCGGCGGCGCCGGCGGTTACGGCCGGGTCGTTGCCTCCGGTGGCACGCATACCATAACGGGAACGGCAGTCTCCGGCGGGCAGGGCGGACATGGCGGCGCCGGCGGGGACGCGTCGGGCGGCATCGGTATCGGCGGCAGCGGTGGTGACGGCGGCGATGGCGCGGCGCTCGTCGGTGGCGGCACGTTGACGGTGAACGCGGACGTTACGGGCGGCAACGGCGGCAACGTAGGCGCCGGTGGATATTTTCTCGGCAAAAGCAACGGCGACGGCGGCGCTGGCATCAGCGCGCTGAATGGCGGTACAGTGATCGTCAACGGCAATGTCAGGGGTGGATCGGCGGGAACCGGCGGGGCCGGCGGCGTAAATGGGGCCGGGATCGTCGGGCGAGATCTGGACATCACTCTTGGCGCGACAGGGTCGCTTAACGGTGCCGGCGGTGCCAACGCCATGACCTTTGATGGCGGCGCCAACACATTCCGCTTTCTCGCAGCGACCCCGGGTCTCTTCGGCAACGTCGCCATCAACAACGCCGCCAGCCTGACGATCGACCAGGCCGCCAACGGGCGGTTGAGCAGCGCGATTACGGGCAATGGCTCTCTCATCAAGACCGGCAGCGGCACGCTGACGTTGGATGGAATGAACACCTATACCGGTGCGACGACGGTCGCAGCGGGCGGCACGCTTGCGCTTTCGGGCCAAGGGCGGATCAGCGCCTCGAGCGGTCTGACGGCCAACGGCATCTTCGACGTCTCTGCGGCCGTCGCGCCGGCGGTCAAGTCGCTGACCGGCAGCGGCCAGGTGGTGCTCGGAAGTCAATATCTGATGATCAACAATGCCTCCGGCACGTTCTCCGGCGCGATTACCGGTACTGGTGGCATCAGTGTCATGGCGGGAACGCAGGTTCTCACCGGCGCCAACACCTTTACCGGTCAGGCGGGTACCAATACCGGAGCGACGCTACAGATCGGCGATGGCGGTTTGGGTGGCTCGCTCGTGGGCAACATCAACAATGCTGGCGCGGTGGTCTTCAATCGCTCCGGCAACTTGACCTACGGTGGCTCGATCACGGGCAATGGCACGTTCTCGCAGACCGGCGCTGGCAAGCTGACGCTGACGGCGACCAGCAGCACGCGCGGTCCGGTGACGATCGGTTCGGGCAGCACGCTGCAGCTCGGCAATGGCGGCACGACCGGCTGGATCGGCGGCACCGGCAACTTCGTCGGCTCGATCACCAACAACGGCGCGCTCGTCTACAATCGCTCGAACGATGTCAGCTATGCCGGCAAGATCAGCGGCAACGGCACGATTTCCCAGGCCGGAACGGGCAAGCTGACACTGACGGGGGACAGCTCGCTGTTTGCAGGCGCGACGTCAGTGACGTCGGGCACGACCTATGTCAACGGTCAGCTTGGCGGCAACGTCAATGTCGGCACGGGCGGGACGCTCGGCGGATCGGGCAGGATCGGCGGCAACGTCACGGTCGATGGCACGCTCTCGGCCGGCAACAGCCCGGGCACGCTCACGATAGCTGGCGATCTGACGCTCGGCGCCGGCTCCACATCGGTATTCGAGCTGAACACGCCCGGCCTTGTCGGCAGCGCGGGCAACAACGATCTGGTGAAGGTCGGTGGCAATCTGACGCTCGGCGGCGCGCTGAACGCTCAGGTGGCGTCGGCCGGATATTACCGGCTGTTCGAATATGATGGCTCGCTGACGGGCAGCTTTGCGACGACGGCTGCAACTTCGACGGCGCCGAGCTTCACCGTTGCCAGCCATCAGGTTCAGACCGGCATTGCCAAGCAGGTCAATCTGTCCGTGCTCGGCACCGGCCAGGTGATGCACTTCTGGGATGGAGCAGACACGACAGGCAACGGCACGGTCAACGGTGGTGCCGGCACCTGGACGTCGGCCGGCACCAACTGGACCGGCGCGCCGTCGCGCGCCGGCATCAACGGCAGCTTCGGCGGATCCGTCGGCGTGTTTGCCGGTGCGACCGGAGGTGTCGTCAATGTCGTTGGAACGCAGAGCTTCGACACGCTGCAATTCTCCCCGACGACCGATGGCAGCGGCTACACCATCAATGGCGGCGCGCTTGCCTTTAACCCGGCAAGCGGCACGGCGGCGACGATTAATGTCGCCAACGGCGTCGCAACCACGATCGGCTCGGTGTTGCAGGATGGCGGGACCGGAACCGGGCTCAACAAGGTCGGCAACGGCACACTGACCTTGACGGGCATGAACACCTATACCGGTGCGACGTCGATCGCAGCGGGCGGTACACTCGCTCTTTCGGGCCAGGGGCGGATCAACGCCTCGAGCGGGCTGACGGCCAACGGCACCTTCGATGTCTCGGCGGCGGCTTCCGCACAGGTTAAGTCGCTTGCCGGCAGCGGCCAGGTGGTGCTCGGAAGTCAATATCTGATGATCGGCAGTGCCACGGGCACGTTCTCGGGCGCGATCACCGGCACTGGCGGCATCAATGTCGCGGCTGGCACACAGGTCCTGACCGGCACCAATACCTTTACCGGCGGCGCGGGCGTCACCAAGGGTGCGACGCTACAGATCGGCGATGGCGGTGCCGGTGGGTCGCTCGCATCGAATGTCACCAACTACGGCGCGCTCGTCTTCAACAGCTCGGCCAATGCAACCTACGGCAGCATGATTACCGGCCCCGGCTCGTTCTCGCAGATCGGCACGGGCACCCTGACCCTGACGGCCAACAACAGTACATCAGGCGCCGTGACAATCGGCACGGGCAGCACGCTGCAGCTCGGCAATGGCGGTACCACCGGCTGGATCGGCGGCTCCGGCAATTTCGTCGGCTCGATCGCCAACGACGGCGCGCTCGTCTACAACCGCTCGAACGACGTGACTTATGCCGGCGCGGTCTCGGGCAACGGCACGCTGACCCAGGCAGGCAAGGGCAAGCTGACCCTGACCGGTGTGAACACTTTCACCGGCGCGACCGATATCACCTCGGGTGATCTGGTCGTCAACGGTTCGCTGGCGAACTCCAGCCTGACCACGATCCGGCGCGGCGCACGTCTCGGCGGGACCGGCACGCTTGGCAACACGACCGTTCAGGCTGGTGGCGTCCATGCTCCGGGCAATTCGATCGGTACGCAGACGATTGCCGGCAATTACACCAACAACGGCATCTTGCAGATCGAAGGTACGCCCACCGCCACCGACAAGGTGATCGTATCGGGCAACGTCGATATCTCCGGCGCGACCCTTGATCTCCTGCTTTCGCCCAACACGGCGTCGAGTTGGAATCCGATCACCGGCCCGTTCATTCTCATCGACAAGACGAGTTCCGGCGCGATCACCGGCACCTTTGCGTCGATCGTCGATAACCTGGTGTTCCTCGATCCGACGGTCGACTACAACGGCGGCGATGGCAACGACCTGTCGCTCAAGCTGACCCGCAACGATATCAGCTTTGCCAGCGTCGGCCAGACCCGCAACCAGATCGCCGCCAGCCTCGGTGTGGACCGCCTCGGTCTTACCAACCCCATCTTCAACGCGGTGGCGTTCGCCGCAACGCCTGAGGCGGCGCGCAGGGCCTTCGATCTGCTTTCCGGCGAAGTGCACAGCTCGTTCCAGTCGATCCTGATCGAGGACAGCCGGTTCCTGCGTGACGCCGCAAACGATCGTCTGCGCACCGTGCTCGGCACAGTGGCGTCGAAGCAATCGAGCGAGATCACCGGCGCAATCGACAGCGGCGCACTTGCGCTGTGGAGCCAGGGCTTCGGTTCCTGGGGACGGGTCGACGGTGACGGCAATGCCGCCAAGGCGGATCGCTCCATCGGCGGTTTCTTCGTCGGTGCCGATACGCAGGTGGACGAATGGACCGTCGGTGCTCTCGCCGGTTACTCGCGCTCCTCGATGGACATAGACGCGCGGTTCTCGTCGGCAACCTCCGACAACTATCATCTCGGGCTCTATGCCGGCGGACGTTGGGGCGATGCATCGCTCAGAACCGGTGCCGCCTATAGCTGGCACGATATCGAGACGAGCCGCTCCGTTTCCTTCCCTGGCTTCTCGGACAGTCTTTCTGCCGACTATAGCGCCGGGACGGGGCAGGTCTTCGGCGAGTTCGCCTATGCCTTCACGGCCGGGGCGGTCGATCTGGAACCCTTTGCCAACCTTGCCTATGTGCACCTCAACCGCGACGGCTTTGTCGAGCGGGGTGGCGCGGCCGCTCTCTTCGGCCAGGACGCCTCGCAGGACACGACGTTCACGACCCTTGGTCTGCGCGCGGCGTCCAGCTTCGACCTTGGCGGCGTGTTGGCGACGGCCCGCGGCACCGTCGGCTGGAGACATGCCTTCGGTGACACCTTGCCGTTGTCGTCGAACGGGTTTTCGCCGGCGAGCACGTTTGTCATCGCCGGTGTCCCGATCGCGGAGAATACAGCGGTGCTCGAAGCCGGTCTCGATTTCGCCGTCGCGCCTGACGCTACCCTCGGCTTGGCCTACACGGGTCAGTTCGGCGGCGGTGTCAGCGACCAGAGCTTCAAGGCAAATCTGAGCGTCAAGTTCTGATTGAACGCAGTCGACGCAAACGGCCGCTCGTCAGGGTCTTGGCCGACCTTGGCGGGGGGCTTTCAAGGCTGGTTCGAAGCGCGCATGGATGTGGCACGCGGGAGCCGGCGTGCCCACGCGCCGGGCTCCGTCCGCCCCGCGCCTCGCCGGGCGCGGCAACAACCGGGAAGAATAGGCAGGCTCGGCAAGGCTGAGCCGAAAGCAAATGCACATCGGTGCGCCGGTGGCGCACGCACGTCCCTGCGGCGGAGATGGTTGCGCGCTATCTGCCGCTGCTGACGGAAACGCAAAGGGCGCTACGGTTGGTGCTGAGGTAACAACTTCGCGCTCCTGCGCTTGACGTTCTGTAGCGGCGCCCTTCTTATTTCCGCTTGGCGAGTGAATTCGGGCCGGGGAGTAACGTTCATGACCGACGACACGCATCCGCCGGAAACCAAACTCACGACGACGAAGCGGCGCTGGGCCGCTGCCGGCAAGTTCCTGACCGGACGCGTCACCCGGGCGGAAGACGAACGCCTGCCGCCCGGTCAACACCTGGTCAAGGATTGGCCGGTGCTCGACCTCGGCCAGCAGCCGATCATTCGGACGGAAAGCTGGCGACTCGATATCACCGGTCTTGTCGAGCATCCGGCGTCGCTCGGATGGGAAGCCTTCAAGGGGCTGCCGCAAAGCAATCGACTATCCGACATGCACTGCGTGACCACCTGGTCGCGCTATGACAACCGCTGGCAGGGTGTCGCGACCCGTGACCTGCTGGATCATGTGATGCCGAAGTCCGAGGCGAGCCACGTCATGCTGACGAGCTACGACGGATACACCACCAACCTGCCGCTTGAAGACTTCGCCTCCGAGGACGCGATCCTGGCGACGGACTGGGAGGGGCAGCCAATCAGCCGCACCCATGGCGGGCCGATGCGGCTCGTTGTTCCGCATCTCTATCTGTGGAAGAGCGCCAAGTGGCTCACGCGCATCGACTTTCGCGCGGGGGACGCCGCCGGGTTCTGGGAGAAGAACGGCTATCACATGCGCGGCGACCCGTGGCGCGAGGAGCGCTATTCGGACGACTGATGCCTTCGGCGGCTCTCAAGGTTCTTTCGGAGCCATCAGCGACTGCAGGCCCGCGAACTGGTAGCGCCAGAAGAGAGCGATGGCCGCCTGAATCGACAGCCCATCCTCGTACGCTCCGAGCGTGTCGGCAATGGTGTCGATGGTTCTGCTGAAGGTGCGCTCGAGCATGAAGCGCATCAAGGGCGAGAGGGATGCCTCGCCCTGTGTCTCGATCATGTATCGCCATGCGAGCCGGGTCATCTCGCCGACCATCAGGCCTCGCACATGGCCGTAGCGCGTGCCCTCGGCGCCGCGAAGCAGGATCAGGACGACAAGCTGGTACTCTCCAGAACGAAGGGCGCGCGCATAGGCCGAGCCCCGTGCATCCGCCGTCAGCCAGTTGCCGACCGATCGCAGTTCCCGCACGCGGGCGCGCAGCAATCGGCCAGCAAGCTTCGGCGTCACGATCTCGTGGAACAGAGCCTCCTTGACGGCGAAGTCAACGAAAGGTTGCTTTGCGACCTGTCCGGTTGCATCCTCAGGCCTCCCGCAATGCTCGTGTAATCCGCTCCCCCCAAAGTTCGGCAATAACGTTTCAAACAAGGACGGTTGTCGATGCGGTTGGTCGTCTTGCCAATGTGGATGATCCTGTTCGGCGCGGGCTCGGGTCATGCCGATGACAAAGGGCTGTGGATTGCCGACGATCCGCAACGCACCGCGCAGCATCTGTACGATCCCTGTCGTGATGGTCGGCTAAGTGACGGAAAGCCACGCACTTGCGCCGAGATCAGGCGCATGTATGGCGGCAAGGGGTGGGGCGATCGGTCCGAGCCGGACCTTCGCCTGGATGCATGTTCCGATGGGCGCGTCAGTGATGGCCGCCCGCGTACATGCCGCGAGTTGCTGGAATGGATGGAGCGTCAATGATGATTTCAGAGCGTCGCCGCGCCTTTTCGAAGGCCGGGTACCTGCTAAAGCGAATGCTGCGATACCTGTCCTGGCCCTTGGTGTTCTTCTCTGGACTATTGGGGGCGCACCTTGCCTTCACGAGCGCCCGCCCGATGATCGCTTTCGCGACGGTCTATGCCGTCACGGTCTTCTTGCTCTTTCTTCTCGAGCGCTTCATCCCCTACGAGCGGCGCTGGCTGTTGTCGGATGGCGAGACGGTGAACGACATCGGGCATACGCTGGCGACGAAGGGGTTGCTGCAACTGGCAGGCTTGATCGCCGCGCTCTTCCCCATGTACGCCGCCAACGTTTTGCAGCCGCTTGCGGCGCTGAAGTTCGGGCTGTGGCCTTCGGATTGGCCAATGGTGGTTCAGGTGGGGCTGGCAGTGGTGATAGCCGAACTGGGCCTCTACTGGGCGCATCGCATCGCCCATGAAAAACTGTTCTTCTGGCGGTTCCACGCCCTGCATCACAGTGTCGCCCGGCTCTGGGTCATCAACACCGGCCGCTTCCACGTCGCCGATTCGCTCTTCAAGGTCGCGATGAGCCAGATCCCGCTCTATTTCCTCGGAGCGCCGCTCCACGTTTTCTGGTGGCTTGGGGCCGTCACGGCCTTCATGGGCATCCTCACCCATTGCAATGTCGATATGCGCACCGGCATCTTCGATTTCGTCTTCAGCACGCCGCGTCTTCACCGCTGGCACCATTCGAAAGACCTGCGTGAAGGCAACATGAACTACGGCGAGAACGTCGTGATCTGGGATCTGATTTTCAGAACCTACTACAATCCCAACCGTCCATCCTCCACCGATATCGGCATCAAGGGACAGATCGCACGGGGATTTCTGAAGCAACTGGTTCAGCCCTTCACCAAGGAAGGCGTTCGCCAGATTCTCGGCCGCCCAAGCCGAGGCCCGTGATGGCGGGGATGCCGTACCCGATCGTCCGACCGGGTACGGCATCGGCCAACTAGGAGGCAAAAGCCGGCTTGCGTGCGCCGATCCTCAAGACGTAGTAAATCGCCCCACCGATCGCGACACCGAAGAACCAGCCATAGGTTCCCCACCAGGCCGGCAGGATGTTGGTAAATGTCGGCAGGATTGATGAGAACAGCGCCCCGATCGCAAAGGCGACGAAGGCGCTGCCGTGCCAGCCCCCCTGGAAGCGGAATTCGCCATCTTCGTGGTAAAGTGCCTCGACGTCGAGCTGGCCCCTGCGGATCAGATAGTAATCGACCATCATCACCCCGAAGATCGGGCCCATCGTCGAGCCGATGAAGTTGACGAAATGCGCGGCTCCCGTTTCCCACGGCGCAAACGGATAGAGGATGAGCGCAATCAGCGCCGCGATATAGCCACCCCGCTTGAAGTTGATCTGCCGCGGGAAGACGTTGGCGAAGTCGAAGGCCGGTGAGACGAAGTTTGCCACGACGTTGATGCCGAGGGTCGCCACCGCAAAGGTGAGTGCAGCAAGCAGCGCCAGGAACCAGCTGTCGAACTTTGCGGAAATCTGGTCAGGGTGGAGAAGCACCTCGCCGTAAACGGCAAAGGCCGCCGTCGTCGTCACGCCCGCCACCAGGCAGAAGGCGAGCAGGTTGATCGGCAGACCCCAGAGATTGCCCTTGCGCAGCGTTTTTACATCCGTCGCATAGCGCGAGAAGTCGCAGAAGTTCAGGTAGAGCGCAGCGAAATAGGTGATCCAGGTGGCGGCGACGGCCGCAAGCGCCGGGAAGGTGCCGGGTTCCCACGGAACGCCCGCGTCCTTGGTCTTTTCAATGAGCACCTCGCGCGGGATTTCCGAGCCGAAGGAGAAGGTCCCCGATTTGACGATGAGATAGACGGCAAGGATCAGCATCATGATCCAGACTGCAGGACCCGCCCAATCCTGGAACTTGCGCACCGTCTCCATGCCGCGCTGGATGATCAGCAGTTGCAGCGACCAGACGACGACATAGCAGATGACCTCGAGCGTCGAATGCCCGAGCATGTGACTGTTCTGGTGAAACGCCAGCATGCTTTCGTTGCGAATGAGTAGGGCGACGATCGCGCCGGACGCAGCGGCGGTCTGCGCGCCGTACCAGAAGCAGGCGACGACTGCGCGTACGAGTGCCGGCACGTTGGCGCCGAAGGTGCCGAAGGAGGCGCGCGCGAGCACCGGGAAGGGCACGCCGGTGCGCACACCCGCATTGCCGACGAGGCTCATCAGGAAGAAGATCACCAGCGAGCCGATGCCGATCGCGATGACGAAGTTCACGAAGCTGCCGCAGAGCAGGAAAAGGCTGGCGGCGAGGTAATAGCCCCACAGGCTATGCACGTCGGATGTCCACACATTGAAGATGCTGAAAGCGCCCCACCGGCGCTCCTCGGCCGGTGCCAGATCCTCGTTGTACAACGAGGGCGACGGATCGCGTACTGCCATGTCTTCCTCCGTATATCCTCCGGATCCCCCTCGGACCCGAGCCTTGATTCTGCTCCCATTTTGAGTCGTGGCAAAAGTCTTTCTGGCTCGGCGGGTGGCGTTTTTCGCCTTGACGCAGAAATGGGAATGCGTTGGGTTCCAGCGTCGCTTTCCCCGTTTGTCGCGGACCGTTGCCGCCTGGAGTTTTCGATGAAGATCAATACCGGCGCCGTGGTCGAGGTGCCCGTTTCGTCAGGTCTGGCTTACGCTCAATGCACACATACGAAGAAGCCCTACGGCCCGCTTCTGAGGGTTTTTCCCGGCATATTTGCCGTTAGACCCCAGGACCTGTCGGCAGTGGTGGCCCAGGCGCCGCTATTCTCCTGCTTTTTTCCATTGGGGGCGGCCGTCAGGCAACGACGCGTTGCTATTGCAGAGGATCAACCCGTCGCCGAGGCGCTTCGGCAGTTTCCGTTATTTCGCGCGGGTGCGACGGATCCGGCCACCGGCAAGATTGGCATCTGGTGGTTATGGGACGGCGAAAACGAGACCCGGGTTGGCAGGCTTACACCGGAGCAACGAAAACTCGATATCCGCGGTGTCTGGAACGACACGCTCTTGGCGATCCGCATCGAACAGCAGTGGAGGCCGGAGTCCGACCCATGTTGATCGCAGAGCTGAGCGCGCTCGAACGGTCGCGCCTCGTGGAGATCGTCGAGGCGGCGAAAGCCGCAGATTGGGAGAGGTTTGCAAGTCTGACCGCTCGGCCTTTCGCGAGCGCCGAAGCGATGCAGGAGCAATTCTGGGACGCTTCACGGATACTGCGTGTTGTCCGTGATGAGCCGACAGTGGAGGTAGTTCTCAAGCACCATGAGGATGGAAGTCGGCTGATCTTCGCAAAGGTGGTTTTTCAGCGATCCGGCGGAACTGCCGATCGTTCTGACGCTTCACAGCATCTCGGCAGAACCGGACAGCGCCATCAGCATCTGGACATTCTACCAGGACGTGGACTTCGGCTAGGCGCGGACCCGCCCGGCAAGGAGCCTGACGCCTACGCTCCGAGCCTGTCCCGCTCGGCCAGCCGCCAGGCGCGCGGCGTCATGCCCGTCTGGCGCAGAAAGAAGCGGGAGAAATAGGCGGGATCGGCAAAGCCGAGGCGAAAGCTGATTTCCTGCACGCTGGCGCGGGTGAAAACGAGTTCGCGCCTCGCCTCGCCGATGAGTTTTCGCGAAATCATCTCGTGGGCGCTGTGGCCGGTGACGGCGCGCGTGATGCGATTGAGATGCGTCAGTGACAGGCTGAGGTCGCGAGCATAGGCTGCGGCCGGCCAATGCGAACGGTGATGCTGCTGCAAAAGGGCCTGGAAGCGCCGGACCCGCTGTTCGTTCTCGCTATCGGCCGCATCGTCAGGCTCGTCGCTTGCCTCGTCGAGACGCGCCGCCAGCGTCAGGGCAGAGGTCAGATAGGCATCCAGAAGGTCGGCGCGATTGCTGCGGTTGGTTTCCCATTCCCGCGCCAGGCGTGTGAGGGTTACGGCGATATAGGCCGCATCCTCACGGTCATCGAGCCTGGTCAAATGCGGGCTGGCCAGCCATGCACCGAGACGACTGCGCTCGCCGGGAGATGTCTTCAGATGCGACGCCAGGATGGTGAAGACGAAGCCGTCGATGTCGCGCGAGAAGCGGAACCCATGGCTGAGCGCCGGTGGAACCATGATGACGGCCGGCGGCTCTATCGCATGCACCTTGTCGCCAAAGACAGCATCGCCCGATCCGCCGGCAATGTACAAGATCTGAAAGAAGCTCTCGTGCCGGTGTAGTCCGATCTCCCAGTGGTAGAGGCTGCTTCGCGACGGAATCGTCTCGCAATGAAGCCAGAAATCCGGCCGTTCTCCAGTCCGTTCGCCGTAGAGCTCGTAGGTCGGAACCGCCTTCTTCATCTCGTGTCCCCTGAAGTCATGTTCGATTTGTGCAATTTCATGGCGGAATTGTCCATTGAGGGCGCGGGTTGTCACGCGCAGATTTGGCAAAAGACAAGTCGGGAGGAGAGCATGCGCACCAAGGTCGTCATCATCGGGTCGGGCCCATCCGGGCTCCTGCTTGGGCAATTGCTGACGGAAGCCGGCATCGACAACGTCATTCTCGACCGCGTCAGCAAGGACTACATCCTCGGCCGCGTGCGCGCCGGCGTGCTCGAGGAAGGCACGGTCGGCTTGATGGATCTTTCCAAGGCCGGCGCGCGCATGCACAAGGAAGGGCTGCCGCATGACGGTTTCTCGCTCGCCTTCGACGGTCGTGACCACCGCATCGATCTCTTTCATCTGACCGGCGGCAAACGCGTGATGGTCTATGGCCAGACGGAGTTGACGCGCGATCTGATGGAGCACCGCGAGCTCTCCGGCGCGACGACGATCTACGAGGCGGTCAATGTCCAGCCGCATGACTTTGACGGCCATCAGCCCTATGTGACCTTTGAGAAGGATGGTGCGGCCCAGCGCATCGACTGCGACTTCATCGCCGGCTGCGACGGCTTTCACGGCATCAGCCGCAGGTCGGTCCCCGAAAAGGCGTTGCGCACCTTCGAGAAGGTCTATCCCTTCGGCTGGCTCGGCATTTTGGCCGACGTGCCGCCGGTCGATCACGAACTCGTCTACGCCAACCATCCGCGTGGCTTCGCGCTCTGCTCGATGCGTTCCCAGACGCGCAGCCGCTATTACATTCAATGCGCGGTAAGTGAAAAGATCGAGGATTGGTCCGACGAGCGCTTCTGGGACGAACTGCGTCGGCGGCTGCCGCAGCATCATGCCGAGGCAATGGTCACGGGACCGTCCTTCGAAAAGTCGATCGCGCTGCTACGTTCCTTCGTTGCCGAGCCGATGCGTTTCGGCCGCCTGTTCCTGGTCGGTGACGCCGCCCACATCGTGCCGCCGACGGGGGCGAAGGGGCTCAATCTTGCCGCCAGCGACGTGCACTATCTCTTCGAGGGGCTGCTCGAACATTATCAGGACCGTTCAAACGCCGGCGTCGATGCCTATTCGGTCCGCGCTTTGGCGCGCGTTTGGAAAGCGGTACGGTTCTCCTGGTGGATGACCACCATGCTGCATCGTTTCCCCGATACCGGCGATTTCGACCAGCGCATCCAGGAGGCCGAACTCGACTACCTGACCCATTCGGTTGCCGCCGAGACGGCGCTGGCTGAAAATTACGTCGGGCTGCCGTTCTGACCCTTCGCCGCGCGATCAGTTCCACTCGTTCCTGAGCAGGCCGTAGATCGCCGTGTCCCATCTGACGTCACCGACCTTGGCTGACGACCGGCGCACGCCTTCCTCGCGAAATCCGAGGCTGCGGTAGGTGCGGATCGCCGCCTCGTTGAAGGTGTAGACATTGAGCTCGAGCCGCGCGAAGGCGGGGTTGGTGAAGAAGCGCTTGGTCACCTCGCGAAGGAATGGCGCGGCAAGGCCTCGGCCGCGCATTTGCGGGTTGATGGCAACCCGGCTGAGGCGGCCGACGCCATTCGGCCAGTCGAGCGCCACCTGCGCATGACCAGCCAGCTTGCCGTCGACCAGGCCGGCAAACATTGAGCGTTCAGGCGCGACGGCCTTGGTTCCCGCGAGCATGGCCTGGATCTGCGCGGCCTCCAGTGGAAACGAGAGGCCGGGGCCGCCCCATTGCACCAGGGCTTCGAGGGTCGAAAACCAGTCGAGCATTTCGGGAATGTGCGTTTCGGAAAAAGCTTCAACGAGAAGGGGAGCGGTCGGCATGGGTTCACCAGTCTGTCGGATCCGCAATCTCGATCCCCGGCCCGGGCTTGTAAAGCCGCGAATTCCCGGCATGCCCGCTCAGAGTTTGGTGGCGACGCTGGTCGCGGCCTCGCGAATGGTCTGCATCAGGATCGAGAGCGCCAGTGACGGTACCGCATCGGCACGCATGGTAAGGCCGACAGGTCCCTTCGTCTCGCTGGTGTCGATGGGCAGGATCGCGATCGTTCCATCGTCGACGTCGCTGGCGACGACGCCGGCGGAGATGATCCAGATCGCGTCGCTCGCCCGCACGAAGGCGCGGCCGAAGGCGTCGGACACGGTCTCGATCTGGTTCGGCAGGCTGGCGATACCATTGGTGATGAGGAAGCGCTCGACGAAGGGGCGGATGATCGAGGCGCGTGTCGGCATCAGTACCGGAAAATCCGCTAGGCGAGCGAAGGTGGAATGCGCGCCTGAGAGCAGCGGATGCCCGGCCCGAACGGCAAAGACCACCTGCTCCGAATAGAGATGCTCGAATGAGAATCCGGCCATCTTTTCCGGTGCCGCAAGCCGCCCGACGACCAGATCGAGGTCGCCGACGCGCAACTGTTCCAGAAGGACCGCGTTTTCGCCTGTGACGATCTTGATGCGCGCGCCGGTATCCTCTTTGAGGAAGAGCGTCATGGCGTGCGGCATGATCCGCGTCGAGACCGTTGGCAGCGCTCCGACCCTGACCGGTACACCGTCGCCAGTGCGCTCCTGCGATACGGAATCAAGCCCTTGCCGCAGCGCCGTCAGCGCCGCACCGGCGTGGCGCAGGAACACCTCGCCGTAACGTGTTATCTTGATGCCGCGCCCGTCGCGTTCGAAAACCGCGACACCAAGCACCTCTTCGAGCTCGCGGATCGTCTTGGTTACGGCCGGCTGACTGACATGCAGCAGCTCCGCCGCCTTCATCACGCTCTTCTGCCGGGAGACCTCGACAAATGTCTGCAGATGGCGAAACTTGACTCGGGCGTCAATCATGGAATTCATAACCCTCAAGTTAATGAAATGCCATGAAATATCATTTTACCTAACCAGATTAAATATCCAATTTGGTTTCGGAGGAGAGAGCCCGTGCAGTTTGCCCGCATCAACGACATCACGATCCACTATCAGGTGATCGGCGCGACCGGCGATCGGCCGGTGCTGGTTTTTGCCAATTCGCTCGGCACGGATTTTCGCATCTGGCGCGACGTCATCGTTCGGCTCGCCGGTGATTATGCCATCGTCCTCTATGATAAACGCGGCCATGGCCTCTCCGATATCGGGCCGACGCCCTATGCGATCGAGGATCACGCCAACGACCTCGCCGGCCTGCTCGACATGCTTTCGGTCCGACAGGCGATCATCTGCGGCCTCTCGGTCGGAGGCCTGATCGCGCAGTCGCTCTACCAGCGCCGACCCGATCTCGTGCGTGCGTTGGTTCTTTGCGATACGGCCCATAAGATCGGCACCGCCGAGATGTGGGCGGCACGCATCGCTGCCATCGAGGAACATGGTATCGAGGGGATCGCCGACGGCGTGCTCGAGCGCTGGTTCACGCCCGCCTTCCGCCGGCCGGAAAACACCGCTTACGCCGGCTATCGCAACATGCTGGTGCGCCAGCCGGTGACCGGATACCTCGCCACCTGCGGCGCCATTCGCGATGCCGACTATACCGAGGCCGCCGCCCGCATTGCGGTGCCGACACTCTGCGTTGTCGGCGACCAGGATGGCTCGACGCCGCCGGATGTGGTGCTTGCGACCGCCCGTCTCATTCCCGGTGCCCGCTACGAAGTCATCCGCGACGCTGGCCACATTCCCTGCGTCGAAAACCCGGAGGCTTTGACCGCGGTGCTTCGCGCCTTCTTTGAAATCGCAATGCATGGAGACAAGACCCATGAGTGACGCTTCTGCGCCCTCCGACCGCTATCGCCAGGGCATGGCCACGCGCAGGGCCGTGCTCGGCGACAATCACGTGGATCGGACGCAGTCGACATCCACCGATTTCGATCGCCCCTTTCAGGAACTGATCACCGAAGCGGCCTGGGGTCATGTCTGGTCGCGGCCGACCTGGACGAAGCGTGAGCGCTCGATCGTGACGATCGCGCTGCTTGCAGCCCTCGGTCAGGACGATGAGGTGGCCATGCATGTGCGCGCCACGACCAACACCGGCGCAAGCCGCGAGGATATCTGTGAGGCGCTGCTGCATGTGGCGATCTATGCCGGCGTGCCAGCGGCCAATCACGCGATCAAGATTGCCAAGCAGGTGTTTGCCGAGATCGATGCCGGCAAGGCGGCCTGACGGGAGAAAATGATGTCCGACAGAACGAACGGAAAGCCGGAGACCGGCGCCTTTTTCCCGCGCGACCGGCAATGGCATGCGCCGGCGCTGACGCCGGGCTACAAGACCTCGGTGCTGCGTTCGCCGCAGAAGGCACTGCTGTCACTTGACGGCACGATCTCGGAAATCACAGGCCCTGTTTTCGGTCATTCTGTCATCGGCGAACTCGACAACGATCTGATCCACAATTTTGCCAGGGCAGGCGAGAGCGCCATCGGGGAGCGCATCATCGTGCATGGGCGTGTGCTCGACGAGCGTGGTCGCGCGGTGCCGGGGGCGCTGCTCGAATTCTGGCAGGCCAACGCCGGCGGCCGCTATCGTCACAAGAAGGAAAGTTACCTCGCGCCGCTCGATCCGAACTTCGGTGGCTGCGGCCGCACGATCACCGACGAGGAAGGAGCCTATGCCTTCCGGACCATCAAGCCGGGCCCCTATCCCTGGCCAAACGGTGTCAACGACTGGCGGCCGGCGCATATCCATTTCTCGGTTTTCGGTCACGGCTTTGCGCAGCGGCTGATCACCCAGATGTATTTCGAGGGCGATCCGATGATCTGGAAGTGTCCAATCGTCAATACGATCCCCGATCGCCAGGCGGTCGAACAGCTGATCGCGCCGCTCGACTGGGCAAACACGATCCCCTTCGACGCGCGCGCCTACAAGTTCGACATCGTGCTGCGTGGTCGCCGCTCGACCCTGTTCGAGAACCGGCTGGAGGGCAACTGATGGTGCAGCCGCTGAACTACCTCAAGGAGACGCCGTCGCAGACGGCCGGCCCTTACGTGCACATCGGCCTGACACCGAATTTCTGCGGGATCGGCGGCGTCTACGAGACCGATCTCGGATCGCGCATGGTGAACGAGCAGACGAAAGGGCAGCGCATTACCGTTACCGGTCGCGTGATCGACGGCGCCGGCGCACCGCTGAAGGACGCGCTCGTCGAGATCTGGCAGGCGGATGCTGCCGGTCTCTACAATTCCCCGACCGAGATCCGCGGTTCGGCCGACCCTAACTTCTCCGGTTGGGGGCGCTGTGCGACCGGTGCCGAGGATGGCGTCTTCACTTTCGAAACGGTGAAGCCGGGCCCTGTCCCGTACAGCCGCGACCGGCAGATGGCGCCGCATATCAGCTTCTGGATCGTGGCGCGCGGCATCAACGTCGGTCTGCAGACGCGCATGTATTTTCCGGACGAGGCGGAAGCCAACGCCGCCGATCCGCTGCTTGCGCGGATTGAACATCGTCATCGCGTCGCAACGCTTGTCGCGACGGGAGTGGCGCCTAATTATGTTTTTGACATTCACCTGCAGGGTGAGAAGGAAACGGTCTTCCTCGACATCTGAACAGGAATGTCACGCCTGGACATGGGGGCGATCATTGATGCCCCATGCAGCAGGTGGCATTTCGTTCGGCAAGAAGACACGGGGGAACCATGACCTATTCCGCCTTCGACCATCCTTATCTCTCCGGGCTCCTGGGTGATGAGGCGGTTGCCGCCGAGTTTTCGGCCTCCGCCGATATCCATGCGATGCTCGCCTTCGAGGCGGCGCTTGCACGGGCGGAAGCCGTGCACGGCATCATCCCGGCGAGCGCTGCCGATCGGATCACCGAGGCCTGTCGGGCCTTTTCGCCCGATGTCATAGCGCTGAAGCGCGCCATGTCTGTGGACGGGGTCGTCGTGCCGGAACTCGTCCGGCAATTGCGCGCGGCTGTCGGCAGCGAGGTTGCTGAATATGTGCACTATGGCGCCACCAGCCAGGACGTGATCGACACCAGCCTGATGCTCAGGATGAAGGCGGTCGCCGAGCTCTTCGCCGTCCGTCTCGGCAATGTCGTCTCGGTGCTGGAAGAATGCGACAGCGAATGGGGCGATCGCACGCTGATGGGGCGGACCCGGATGCAGGCGGCAATCCCGATCACCGTATCCGACCGGCTGCGCAGTTGGATCGAGCCGTTGCTCGACCACAAGGACCGTCTCGAGGCGATGGACCGCGATCTCTTTGCCCTTCAGTTCGGAGGTGCTGCCGGGACGCTCGAAAAACTTGACGATCGCGCCGATGACGTGCGTGCCACGCTCGCCGAAGAACTGGGGCTTGCCGATTTTCCGCAATGGCACAGCCAGCGCTCTGAGGTGGCGGATTTTGCCAATGCACTTTCGCTGGTAACCGGCAGCCTCGGCAAATTTGGTCAGGATGTCGCGCTGATGGCGCAGCAGGGTGACGAGATCGATCTTGCCGGTGGCGGTGGCTCCTCGGCGATGGCGCACAAGCAAAACCCTGTAGCGGCAGAGGTTCTGGTGTCCTTGGCGCGGTTCAACGCCACCCAGCTCTCCGGCATGCACCAGGCGCTGATACACGAGCAGGAGCGGTCTGGTGCCGCCTGGACGCTCGAATGGCTGATCATGCCGCAGATGGCCGGTGCGACAGCGGCCGCACTTCGCCTGGCGGCCGAGCTTGCGAGCAATATACGCCGGCTTGGTCGTGACTGAGCCCGCGGCGGTCGCCCGGCACTTCAGCGGGCCGCGCGCAACATCGAACGATAGCGCACCTGGCTGTTCTTGAGGTGCTGGCGCATGGCGTTGCGCGCCTGTTCCTCGTCGCCATCCTGGATCGCGATGAGAATGGCCTCGTGTTCCGAGATCAATCGCGACAGTTCCGCTGCCGCCAGAACGGTTTCCTCGCCGCTTTCGGAAACGGCGCGTCGGGGAATGAGCGCCGTGCCCAGCATCTGCAGGAACTCGCTGAAGCGCGGATTGTTCGTCGCCTGGGAAATCGCCAGGTGAAAATTGAAATCGGCTTCCGCCGTGGGGCGGCCCTCGGCAGCACTCGCACAGAAGCTGTCGAAGGCTTCGGCGATCTTTTCCTCCTGTGCCGGCGAGCGGCGAAGGGCGGCAAGGGCGGCGGCATCACCTTCGACGGCGGTCCTCAGTTCCAGCATTTCGATCAGCGAAGAGACGCGCGCGAGGTCGACGCCATGGAAAGGCAGCGGGGCCACTGGCGCGGGTTCCAGCACGAAAACGCCGATACCGTGTCTGGCCTCGACCAGTCCGCCGGAGCGTAGTGCGGCGATCGCTTCACGCACGACTGTGCGGCTCACGCCGAACTCCTGGGTAAGCTGCGCCTCCGATGGCAGCCGGTCACCCGGCTTATAGTGCCCGCCGGCGATCTGGCCGCTGAGGGCGTCTGTCATCTTGGCCACCAGCGTCTTGCCTTGTGGCGTTGAATTGTCGGGAGCGGTGACATTGCTCATGGGCATGGCCGTTTCTGGGACTTGGTGTGAGTTTCTGGATACGCCATTGCCGATCGCGGGCGCAATCCACTGGCAGTGCGTGGCGTCTACTCCTCAAAGATCGGATCGTTGACGAAGGCGCCGCCCTGATATCGCACGAGCGCGTCGCTCGGGTCCGGCTTCGGGCCGCTTGCGGCAATCTTGTCGCGGAAGACTTCGGCATTGTCCTTTGGTCGCCAGCCGAGCCACCCAATGTGCGAATTGTCCCACCAGCCGGCGTCGTTGGCAGACGCACCCCAGATGACCGGGCAGCCGAGAACCGGGACGCGAAATACGGCTTCGATCAGGGAAGCGAAGTCGTCATGCGAAAGCCAGGTGGACAGCATTCGGTAGTTGATGGGCTCCGGCAGGCATGAGCCAATGCGGACCATCGCCGTCTCCTGGCCGAACTTCTCGAAGTACATGCGGGCAAGGGCCTCGCCGAAGCACTTCGACACGCCGTAGAGCCCGTCCGGCCGGTAGGGTGCTTCCGGCCCGAGCCGTTCGCTTTGCGGATAATAACCGATCGTATGGTTGGTGCTGGCAAACAGGATGCGCGGCTGGCCATGGGCGCGCGCGGCCTCGTAGAGGTTGTAGAGCCCGAGAATGTTGCCGTCGAGGATTTCTGAGAACGGTCGTTCGACGGATATGCCGCCGAGATGCACGATTGCATCGCAGCCAGCCACGAGGTTGTGGACAGCGCCGGCATCGGAGAGGTCGCACTGGACGCATTCCTCGTTGGCGTCCGGCGGGTCGAGGGGCGAGCGATCCGATAGACGTATCGTTGATGCCAATGGCGCGAGCTTTTTGCGCATGACGCGGCCCAACTGGCCCGCCGCGCCGGTGATCAGAAGTCGTTCCATTGCCTGTCCCTCTTCGTGAACGCGATCCGTGCGCCGCACCTATGCACCAGAGATATCATACAATATCGGCTAACATATAATACGTGTACTTCGCAATATACATGTGTGGACTATGCACGACCAACGACGTGTCTGTTGTGTACCTCTTTGCCTTTGGCGTTGCCGGATGTTTGAGGTCGCTGGCGGTTAAGCGCTGCCTTTCCGCGTCATATGATAACTTGTATTATGACATATTGACATGTGTGTGATGACTTGCTTAGCTTGATATGTCGAGTTTGAGGGAAGGCCTGCACGAAATGACCCCAGAACAGATCAAGGCCGCGCTTGGATCGGGCCTGCTTTCCTTCCCGGTGACGCACTTCGACAAGGAGGGCCGTTTTGCGCCGGAAAGCTACAAGGCGCATGTCGAGTGGCTGGCCGGCTACAGGGCGCCGGTGTTGTTTGCCGCTGGCGGCACCGGCGAATTCTTCTCGCTGAAGCCGGATGAAATCCCCGGCATCGTCGCCGCCGCCAAGGAGGTTGCCGGCGAAACGGCGATCGTCTCGGGTTGCGGTTACGGTACCGAGATGGCGATCGATATCGCCCGCTCGGTCGAGCGGGTCGGGGCGGATGGCATCCTGCTTTTGCCGCATTACCTGATCGACGCGCCGCAGGACGGCCTCTATGCCCATGTGAAGAAGATCTGCCAGTCGGTCGGCATCGGCGTCATGGTCTACAACCGCGACAATTCCGTGCTGCAGGCCGATACCCTGGCCCGGCTTTGTGACGCGTGCCCGAACCTGATCGGTTTCAAGGATGGCACCGGCGACATCGGCCTGGTGCGCCAGGTCACCGCCAAGATGGGCGACCGGCTGATGTATCTCGGCGGCATGCCGACGGCGGAACTGTTTGCCGAGGCCTATCTCGGCGCCGGCTTCACCACCTATTCCTCGGCCGTGTTCAACTTCGTGCCGGGCCTGGCCAACGAGTTTTATGCAGCCCTTCGCAGCGGCGACCGTGCTACCTGCGAGCGCATCCTCAACGACTTCTTCTATCCGTTCATGGCGATCCGCAACCGGGCCAAGGGTTATGCGGTGTCGGCGGTCAAGGCTGGCGTGCGGCTGCAGGGGTTCAATGCCGGCCCGGTGCGCAGCCCGCTCGCCGACCTGACGGGCGCCGAAGTCGAGATGCTCGACGCGCTCATCGGCAGCCACAAGCGCAAAGCGTGAGTGGCGAGGAAAGAAAACCCATGAAGATCGTCGCCGTCCGCACCCATCTCCTCGAACACCGCCTGGCGGTGCCGTTCGAAAGCGCGTCGATGCGCTTTGACCGTCGGGCGCATGTGCTGGTCGAGATCGAGTGCGACGACGGGACGATCGGCTGGGGCGAATGCCTCGGTCCGGCGCGGCCCAATGCGGCGGTGGTCGCGGCCTATGCGCCCTGGCTGATCGGCCAGGATCCGCGCCAGACCGAAAGGCTCTGGGCGATCCTCTACAATGCGCTGCGCGATCAGGGGCAGCGCGGCCTTGCGGTGACGGCGCTGTCCGGCATCGACATCGCGCTCTGGGACATCAAGGGCAAACACTACGGCGCCTCGGTCTCGATGCTGCTTGGCGGTCGCTGGCGCGACAGCGTGCGCGCCTATGCGACCGGCAGCTTCAAGCGCGACGGCGTCGACCGTGTCTCCGACAATGCGATGGAGATGGCCGAGCGCCGGGCACAGGGCTTCCACGCCTGCAAGATCAAGATCGGTTTCGGCGTCGACGAGGACCTGCGGGTCATCCGGGCGGTGCGCGAGGCAATCGGCGACGACATGCGGCTGATGATCGACGCCAATCACGGCTACACCGTCCCCGAAGCGATCCGGCTCGGCAAGGCGGCCGCCGACTGCGACATCGACTGGTTCGAAGAGCCGGTCGTGCCCGAGCAGCTTTCGGCCTATCGCGAGGTCAGGGCCGGGCAGCCGATCCCGGTGGCCGGCGGCGAGACCTGGCACTCGCGCTACGGCATGTGGCCGGCGATCGAGGGCCGCGCCGTCGACATCCTGCAGCCGGATCTTTGCGGCTGCGGCGGGTTCTCGGAGATGGCGAAGATCGCAAGCCTTGCGACGCTGCATGGCGTGCGCATCGTGCCGCATGTCTGGGGCACCGGCGTGCACCTCGCCGCGGCGCTGCAGTTCATGGCGGCGATGACGCCGGATCCGGTGCGGGTCAACCCGATCGAGCCGATCATGGAGTTCGACCGCACCGAAAATCCGTTCCGTCAGGCGGTGCTGAAGACGCCGATCGAAGCGGTCAACGGCGTGGTCGCCATCCCCGATGCGCCCGGCCTCGGCATCGAGATCAATCGCGATGCGCTCGCGCAGTTCAAGATGCCCGAGGCTTGAGATGATCGAGCGCACCCTCTCTGGCCGCCCGCCTCAACCCCGTCTCCCGAAGGGCGCGATCGATGCGCAGATGCACATGTATCTGCCGCAATTTCCGTCGCTTTCCGGCGGGCCGCCTCTGCCGGAAGAGCCGCTGCCGGACGCGAACGCTTACCGCCAGGTGATGGATTGGCTCGGAATTGACAGGGTGATCATCACCCAGGGCAATGCGCACCAGAAAGACAATGGCAATACGCTCGCCTGTGTGGCCGCAATGGGCGCCGCGGCGCGCGCCGTCGTCGTCATTGATGAGAGCACTTCGGATGCCCAGATGCAGCGCCTTTCCGCGGCGGGCGCTGTCGGCGCACGCATCATGGACCTGCCGGGTGGAGCCGTCGGGCTTGGTGCGCTGGAAGCAGTCGACGCACGGGCACATGCGGCGGATTGGATGATCGCCCTGCAGTTCGACGGCAACAGGATGCTCGACCATCTGCCGTGGCTGGAGCGCATCCGTTCGCGCTGGGTGTTGGATCACCATGGCAAGTTTTTTGCCGGCGTCGACCCGGATGGGACAGAGATGACAGCACTTCTGAGGCTGATCGACCGGGGCAATGTCTGGTTCAAGTTCGCCGGCGTGTACGAGAGTTCGCGAGCCGCATGGCCTTACGAGGATGTGGCCGCGTTTTCGCGCCGGATTGCTGAACATGCGCCGGAACGCATCGTCTGGGGTTCCAACTGGCCACACAACATGATCCGCAAGACCGAAGACTATCCCGACGATGCCCGGCTCGCGGAACTGGTGCTCGGCTGGCTTGCCGACGACCGGGCAAGGCATCTCGCCCTCGTCGAGAACCCGGAACGCCTGTTCAAGCTCTCGGCCTTCGTCGCGACGTAGTTGCCGCGGGAGCCGGTGGCGCCGTGGAACCCATGACATGAGGACTTCGCATGCCGGCCCGGACGGGCACAACGCGGCCTTGGGAGAGGCCGTAGCACGATCACAGGAGGAGGAAAACATGAAGAAAATTGCAGGTATGCTTTGCGTCGCAATGGGGCTGGCGGTTGCCGGCACAGCGGCGCAGGCGCAGGAGATCACCCTGCGTTCGGCCGACATCCATCCGGATGGCTACCCGACGGTCGAGGCCGTCAAATACATGGGTCAATTGCTCTCCGAGCGGACCAACGGTCGCATCAAGGTCGAGGTCATGAACAATGGTGTGCTCGGCGGCGAGAAGGACACGATCGAGCAGACCCGCTTCGGCGTCATCGACATGAACCGCGTCAACGCCGCGCCCTTCAACAATCTCGTCAAGGAAACGATGGTCCTTGGCATGCCGTTCCTGTTCCGCTCGACCGAACACATGCACAAGACGGTCGACGGTCCGATCGGCGATGAGGTTCTGGCTGCTTTCGAGCCGCACGGCCTGATCGGTCTTGCCTTCTACGATTCCGGCGCTCGCTCGTTCTACACCACCAAAAAGCCGATCGAGAAACTGGCCGACCTAAAGGGCCTGAAGATCCGCGTGCAGCAATCCGATCTCTGGATCGCGATGATGCAGGCCTTCGGCGCCAACCCGACGCCGATGCCGATGGGCGAGGTCTATTCGTCGCTCGAGACCGGTGTCGTCGACGGCGCCGAAAACAACTGGCCGTCCTACGAATCCGCGCGCCATTTCGAAGTGGCCAAGAACTATTCGCTCACCGAACATTCCCTCAATCCCGAGATTCTGGTGATCTCCAAGGTTACCTGGGACAAGCTTTCCTCCGACGACCAGGGCATGATTCGCCAGGCGGCGAAGGATTCCGTCGGCAAGATGCGCGAGCTGTGGAGCGCGCGCGAAAAGGTCTCTGAAGAGAAGGTTCGCGCAGCCGGCACCAACGTCATCAAGGTCGACAAGGAAGAGTTCGCGGCCGCCATGGGGCCGGTCTACGACAAGTTCGTCAGCGACCCGAAGCTGAAAGACCTCCTCGAACGGGTGAAGGCGGTCAAGTGATGGCAGGCGGAGGGCCGGCTCTCCAGTTGGAGCCGGTCCTCTCGACCGCACATCGGACCGCTTTGACGGAGGAGGAAGGCAAATGCGTGGTTTCATGCGGGCGATACGTCCGCTCCTCGGGGCGCTGAGCAGCGCGTCGCTCTATATCGCCGGCATCGGAATGGTCGCCATGACCTTGATCGTCGGCTGGCAGGTCTTTGCCCGCTATGTTCTAAATGACTCGCCAAGCTGGTCGGAGCCCCTGTCTCTGCATCTCATGGCCTGGTTCATCATGCTTGGCGCCGCCGTCGGCGTGCGCGAAAGCGTACATCTCGGTCTCGATGTGGTCCGTCACGTGATGAAACCGGCGGTGCAGCTGGCCATGGATCTGACGAGCCTCGGCCTGATCGTCGTCTTCGGCCTGGCCATGGCCTATTACGGCATCCTTCTATCGGCGGGCACCTGGACCGCAACCATACCGGTTCTCGGATGGCCAGGCGGCGTCGACTTTTTCCCGCTCATCGTCGGCGGCGCCATGATCGCCCTTTTCGCCGCGGAACGCTTCATCGATCAGCTGCTCGGTGTCGAGATTGCCGCCGATGTCGCCGTGCAGGAGATGGCCTGAATGGCTTACACTATCCTCTTCGGGGTCTTCACCCTGCTCATGTTCATCGGCATGCCGATCGCGTTCTGCCTGGGCATCGCGTCGTTCGCGACCGTGCTCTATCTCGGCCTGCCGCCCGTGGTGGTGTTCCAGCAACTGAACTCCGGCATGAACGTCTTTGCCATGATGGCGATCCCGTTCTTCATCTTTGCCGGCGACCTGATGGTGCGCGGCGGCATCGCCAATCGGCTCATCCGCTTCGCCGCCGGCCTCGTCGGGCATCTGCGCGGCGGTCTCGGCCAGGTCAACATCGTTGCCTCGACGCTCTTTGGCGGCATCTCCGGTTCGGCGGTTGCGGATGCCTCAGCCGTCGGCGGCCTGATGATCCCGCAGATGGCCAAGCGCGGCTATGACCGCGACTACGCCGTCAACGTCACGGTCAACGCGGCGATCATCGCGCTGATGATCCCGCCCTCGCACAACATGATCCTCTATTCGATCGCCGCCGGCGGCAACGTCTCGGTCGCCGATCTGTTCACCGCCGGTATCATTCCCGGCCTGCTTTTGGCGCTGGCACTCATGGTCACGGCTTACGTCGTCGCCAGGCGTCGGGGGTATCCGGCCGAGCCGTTTCCGGGCTTTTCCAAGGTCTTCTACTACCTGTTGGCATCCTTCCCCGGAATCGTCTTGATCGGCATCATCTTCGGTGGTGTGCGCTCCGGCGTGTTTACCGCCACCGAAAGCTCGTGCATCGCCGTACTCTACGCCTTCCTCGTCGCCATGCTGGTTTATCGCGAGCTGGACTGGTCTGGCTTCGTCGAGGCGGTCATGGGGGCGGTGCGTACCACCGCCATGGTGCTCTTGGTGATCGGCATGGCGGCGGCCTTCGGCTGGCTGATGGCATTCCTGCAGGTGCAGGCGCTGATGATCAGCGCGATCGGCGCGATCTCGGAAAACCCGATCATCGTGCTGCTCGTCATCAACATCATCTTGCTTATCCTCGGCACCTTCATGGACATGGCGCCAATGGTGATCATCTGCACGCCGGTGCTTCTGCCGGTCGTCAAGGCGTTCGGCATCGACCCCGTGCATTTCGGTGTTGTGATGATCCTGAATGCCGGCATCGGCCTCAACACGCCACCGGTCGGAACGGTGCTGTTCGTCGGCTGTGCCGTCGGCGGGATAAGCATTCGTGAGGCGATGCGCACCATTTGGCCGTTCTTCGGCGCCAGCATCGCCGTCTTGATGGCGGTTACCTACATCCCGGCGCTGTCGCTCTGGCTGCCATCGGTCTTCAGGTGAGTTGATCATTCGTGGTCTTCCGAGGCTCGGCGTCGCTGCCGGGCCCGGTCCGCCCTCTCAATGTGTCGGCTATTCGTTCCTGTTGGCGGCGATGCACTGGCGCTCCAAGCGCTTCAGGAAAACACCGATCTCCTTTGCCGCCTGCAGATCGCCCTTACGTTCGGCGACGACGCGACCTTCGCGCCAGACCAGGATTGCCTCTTCGAACCGGCCGAGTTTGTGCAGGATGGCGCCGCGCAGCTTCCACGCTGCCGAATAGTCCGGATCGAACGAGATTGCCCGCTCGACATGGACAAGGGCGGTTTCGAAATCCGCTTCCTGGAGGCAGATGCTGCCGAGCGTGAAGCGCAGCAGGGCGTCGTCCTTGCCGTCCTGTAAGAGCTTTTCGAGCACTTGCCGCATGGCTGGCGTTCCTCCTACGCGATCTCCGGTTCAGGCCGCAGGCTTGGTTGGGGCGAGGGTTGCATGTCCGTTGCTCCTCGGCGCCGGCAACGATCTCATCCTGTCGAGAGACTGATATCGCCGACGGCTCCAGATCAAGGGGTCGGCATGTGTGGAAGCCTCGGTTGCGACAATTGTTCCGACGAACAACATGTGATCGCCGACCTCTATCGAGGCGCTCAGCAGGCAGTCGAGCGCAGCGGCGGCCCCAAGAAGCCTTGGCCGTCCGCTCGGCCAGTCGGCCCAGATGCCGACGAGGTAGCGTTTGGACGCTTCGATCTTGCCGGCGAAGGCATCTGCGATCAGTTCCTGTCCTTCCGCCAGCATGGCAAGCGAGAAGCCCTTCTCAGCGACGATCAGCGCGGCAAGCGGACTGTCCGCCTTGATCGAAATGATGATCGACGGCGGGTTGGCGGAAAGCGAAAAGGTAGCCGTCACGGTCCGGCCGAGGCTGTCTGTGCCTTTGCCGGCGCTCGCTATGCAAACGGTGGCGGCAAGATGCGACAGGGTGTCGGCGAACTCCGGTTTCGACACGGCCAGATCGGCGTGGGCGTCGATGTCGACGGAAAGCGTAGGTGTCTGGCGCATGGGTCGTGTTCCAACTGAGGATAACCCGTGGCGGCGGGGAGACGCCACGGGGTTTGCGGAAGCCCGAGCTCAGGCGGGGCGAGAGGGCTGCCGCAAATTCACTGATCAACCGATCCGCGAGCCCGGGTCTGGCTCGCGGCGATCTTCAGCCGGTCAGGCAGACTTCAGTTCCGCTTCGGCGAACTCGTAGTTGGCGAGCCTGTCGAGGAAGTTCGACGCGTAGTCCGGCCGGCGATTGCGGTAGTCGATGTAATAGGCATGCTCCCATACATCGAGGCCGAGCAGGGCCTTGCCTTCGTTGGTGGCGACCGGGTTGGAGCCGTTGGCGGTCTTCGTAACCTTGAGCTTGCCGTCGGTGCCGAGCACCAGCCAGGCCCAACCGGAGCCGAACTGCCCGGTCGCGGCCGCCTTGAAGGCGTCCTTGAAGGCAACGACGCTACCGAAGTCCTCGATCAGCTTCTTTTCGAGCGTGCCGGGGATCTGGCCGCCTTTGGGCGAAAGGTTCTTCCAGAAGAGGACATGATTCCAGTGCTGGCCGGCATTGTTGAAGACCGGGGCCAGCTCCGCCTTGCCGTGGCTGAGGCGGATGATGTCCTCGAGTGACAGGCCGGCAAGCGATGCGTCCTTCTCGACGAAGCCGTTCAGCGCCGTGACATAGGCCTGGTGATGTTTGCCGTGGTGGAACTCGATCGTCTCGGCGCTCATGCCGTTTTCAGCGAGCGCTGCGGGTGCGTAGGGAAGGGTGGGAAGTTCGAAGGCCATGGTCAGTTCCTTTGCGGGCGGGACACTCTCGACGGATCACTTGTCTGCGAACGCATGAAAGTGTATTTAGCAAGACAATTCTTTGTAAATCTGTGCGCAGGAATATGTCAAGCGATCCCTTGTTAAATCCAGAGCAAAGCGGCGGCCGGACGCCGGGCGAGCGCATCATGCTGGCGCTGAAGCTGCACGGCCCGCAGACGGCGGCCGCACTCGGCAAGCGTCTGACGATCACCGGCGAGGCGGTGCGGCAGCAGCTTGTCCGCCTTGCCGAGGACGGTTTCGTCGTCTCCTGGTCGGAGGCGAAAGGCGTCGGCCGTCCTTCGCAGTTCTGGGGGCTGACCGCGCTTGGTCATGCGGAATTTCCCGATACGCATGCGGAGCTGACCGTCCAGCTTTTGAGGACGATCCGGCAGACGCTCGGCGAGGCGGCGGTCGATCGGTTGATCGCGGCGCGCGAGGATGAGACCCGGCAAAATTACAGTGCCGCGATGGATGGCAAGGGGAGTTTGCGCGAGCGGGTGGACGAACTGGTGCGGCTGCGATCTCAAGAAGGCTATATGGCAGGGTGCGAAGACCCCGGCGACGGCACGTTGCTGTTCGTCGAGAACCATTGCCCGATCTGTGCTGCCGCGACGAGCTGCCAGGGGTTTTGCCGGGCTGAACTGAGCGTGTTCCGCGCGGTGCTTGGCCCCGGTGTCGAGGTTGAGCGTGCCGAACATATTCTCGCCGGCGCCCGCCGCTGTGCCTATGTCGTCAGAATGGTCGGTCAGGCCGCCTGATCTGCGTTCGTAGATGCGTGGCGCCGCGCCCGGTTGAGTACGAGCGAGGCGCCGGTGCTGATCGTATCAGCGCGCGCCCATGCGCAGCGCGCCGTCAAGGCGGATGACTTCACCGTTCAGCATGCGGTTCTCGCAGATGTGCTGCACGAGGGCTGCAAACTCTTCCGGTTTGCCGAGGCGCTGCGGGAAGGGCACGCTCTTGCCGAGCGAATCCTGCACTTCCTGCGGCATGCCGGCCATCATCGGCGTTTCGAAGATGCCCGGAGCGATGGCGACGACACGAATGCCATAGCGCGCAAGCTCGCGCGCGATCGGCAGCGTCATCGAGACGACGCCGCCCTTGGACGCCGCATAGGCGGCCTGGCCGATCTGGCCATCGAAGGCCGCAACCGATGCGGTGTTGACGATCACCCCCCGTTCGCCGTCCTCGCCCGGCTCTTCCCGCTGGATCGCCTCGGAGGCAAGCCTCAACATGTTGAAACTGCCGATGAGGTTGATGCCGACCGCCCGCGAAAAGCTTTCGAGACGATGCGGGCCGTCGCGGCCGAGCACCTTTTCCCCTGGCGCGATACCGGCGCAGTTCACCAGTCCATGGAGATGGCCGAAGCGGTCCAATGCCGCCGCAACGGCGGCGGCGGCATCCGCCTCGTTGGTGACATCCGTCTTCTGGAAGAGGGCGTTGTTGCCGAGTTCATCGGCCATCTTCTGTCCGGCTTCGGCGTTGACGTCTGCAAGAACCACACAGGCACCCTCGCCATGCAGCCGCCGCGCGACGGCTGCCCCAAGGCCTGACCCGCCACCGGTCACGATAAAGACTTTTCCATCGATCAGCATCTGAGGCTCCTCCCGTACCGGATCGTGTCGATGGGAAGGACATAGCCTTGCGGAGACATGAAGCCAAGGGTGGCGGGTGCGGCGATGCGTCCCTTCCTGGTCCATGTCACCGCTGCATATCCGTAGGCCGCACTAGAAATCCGCCACCAGGTGCGGTTCGCGCTCCGGCCCGAAGCGGGGCTGGACGCCGAGGAAGGAGCCGGCACGACTGATGATCTCCCTGACGACCGGAGCCGCCGTATGGGCTGCCTGACGCCCCCCTCTCTCGCCTGTCAGCGGCGCATCGACAATCGAAAGGACGATGTAGCGCGGGTTGTCCATCGGGAAGCCGGCAAGAAAGGCGTTGAAGTTGAGGTTCGTGGCGTATCGCCCGTTGATCACCTTGTCGGCCGTGCCTGTCTTTCCTCCGACATGGAAGCCGGGCACCTGGGCGTGGCGGCCGGAGCCCACCTGGCCATTGCGATTGTAGAGGTAGCGCATGTCGGCGCTCGTCGTCGGCTGCAGGACCTGCTGAGCCTGTGCCTTCGCCGTCTCGGGGGATCGCGGAAGGAACGTCGGAGCGATCAGCGTGCCGCCGTTCAGGAGAGCGGCCGCGGCGACCGCGGTTTGCAGCGGTGTGGTCGCAACGCCGTGTCCGAAGGATATGGTCACCGAGTTGATCTTCTTCCAGCTGCGCGGCTGCGTCGGCGTTGCCGCGCCCGGCAGCTCGGTCTCCATCTTGGAAAGAAGCCCAAGCTTCGTGAGAAAAGCCTGATGTCCCTCGATGCCGACCATGTCTGCGACCGCGGCGGTTCCGATATTGGAGGAATATTGAAAGACCTCGGGAATAGTGAGGGGCCGATACTTCCCGCGAAAATCCTTGATGGTGAAGCCGCCCATGCGGATGGGGCGAGATGCATCGACCACGGAGTTGAGGTTGATCTTGCCGGCGTCCAGCCCCATTGCCAGGGTGAAGCTCTTGAACGTCGAGCCCATCTCGAACGTCGCATTGCTCATCCGGTTGAACCAGCCCTTTTCGTACTCCTTGTCGATATTGCCGTTGGGCAGCGTGCGCGAAGGCTGGTTCGGATCGTAGTCGGGCACCGAAGCCATGGCGATGACTTCTCCGGTCTCCACGTCCAGGACCACCGCGCCGGCGGCTTCCGCCTGATAGTCGATCATGGCGCGCGCAACCGCTTCTCGCACGATGCTCTGAACGCGAATATCGATCGAGAGCTTGACCGGCTCGAGCGGGGTGCTTCCGGTCAAGCCCGCCGCGCGGAGATCGGCAAGCCCCTGCTGATCAATGTAGCGCTCCATGCCCTGCAGGCCCTGATTGTCGACGTTGACATGCCCGAGGATGTGCGAGGCCGTCGATCCGCCCGGATAAAAGCGCCGCTTTTCCGGCCGGAAGCCGATGCCGGGAATGCCGAGCGCCAATATGTCCGCCTGCTGGCGCGGCGTGAGCTGCCGCCGCAACCATTGGAAGGCGGTGCCGGATCGAAGCTTCCGGTGCGTATCGCGCCAATCGAGATTGGGAATGACGGTTGCGAGTTTCTCGACGACTTCGTCCGCATCGACGATCTTTCGCGGCTCGGCATAGAGCGACACCATGTCGAGGTCTGTCGCCAGCAGCTCCCCGTGCCGATCGACGATGTCAGGACGAGAGGCCACGGCGTGGCTGGCGGAGTTGATCCATGCCGTTTCGACAGGTCTTTCCAATCCGTACTGGACCAGGCGCCCCATGGTGACCAGAAAGATCACCGCAAAGCCGGCGATGATAATGCCAAGCCGTTGCCGCGCCTGCGTTCTCCGGCCCAGCGTGGCGCCGACGATCGCTCCGCTTTTGCCACTGACGTTTCGTTTCAGGGAAAAATGTGCCCGGCTTTTGAGCCGGACGGCGAGAGAGATCAATGTCATTCCGAACGCATCCAGATCTAAGCCACCCGAAGCCATGGGATCAGTCTGCCAGACGGCACACCGAAGAAGGTTCTCGGGCGGGGATTAAAAGAGGATAGGCTTTGCCTGTGCGGCTAAAATTGTTCGGTATGTCTTAACAACCTGTTAACCCTTGCGCGCTCTGGTTGTCGATCCACAGGTAATCTACGGAGAAACGCGTGGAGACCGGATCGACGGCGGAAGGACGCGGGCTCCGCGTCTCTCCGGCGCGGACAGCGCGAAATTGAAACTAGCGCTGCGCGATCGGCGAGATCTCGATGATCTTGATGCCGACGGCGTTGCTGGATTCGTCGTAGACGATCTCCCCTCGTCCGATGACCATGCCGTTGACCTTGAGTTCGACCGGATCGCCGAAATTGCGGTCGAGGTGGATCGTATCATCAGGATGGAGTTTCGAGATCTGGGAGACCGTCAGTTTGGCCCGCCCGATGACTGCCTCGATCGCCAGGGGGATGCCCTGGACAGCGCGCTCGCTCATGACCGAGCGGGTCTCAAACGCAGGGCTTTCATCGAGCTCGATCAGCTCTTCCTGTAGCTTCTTGTTAATCATTCTGCACCATCCAAAGCACTGATTCACGACTCTTTAACAAAGAGTTGCGCTAGTTCGCCCTGGGTAGCAACCGTGGCTAAATGGGGGTTCTGCCTGCCTCGCAAGCGAGCGTTAACAAACGGTTAACATCCACAACGCCGGGCCCATCGGAGACCTCAAAGCGTCACTGCGTTCCAGTTTCCGTCCCGTTTTTGGAAACCGATCATACGACGGCCGTTCGGCAACTTGTCGCCGAGTCGCACGACATAGACGTAGCCCTCGTAAACCATCAGACCCTGATCACCATTGCTGTAGAGGATCTCGAAACCTGGCGGGTTGTTCGGGGATGCGCCTGCATCCGTAGGAGCCCCTGACGGATCGATCGCCGCCACTTCCGAGGGAACGTTTTGGGGGCCAACGAGATAGTATAGCGACGACGCAAGGGCGGCGGCGCAGAGGAGGCCGCCGACCAGCGATGGCACCAGGCGCAGCTTGAAACGTTTTGGCGACGGCTGAGGTGTTGCAACACTCAAGTTCGTTTTCCCGATTCGATCAAAAACTTCCATCGGAACCGTTCTCACGCGGCATTGCCCGGCAGCCGCTACAGACGATGCTGTTGGCGGGCGGCTGGATCTGCTTCGCGGAGCCGTTCCCTGCTTCAATCCGAAGAGGCCACGACCTCTCAGAATCAACAGCATGCCCATTCGCCGATATCAGGGACATATGGTCCCGGGCGTTTCCACACCTTTTGAGTGTCCGCAGGATCGGCCCCACTTCGCCTTCAAGTAGGGCCGATGAGATGCTTTGCCAGAGCATTGTCGACCGGGCGCCGCTAGGTTGCCTCGCGCTTGCCGATTTGGACGAGCCGCAGCCATGGGGCCAGGTGGAAGACGCTCATCAAGACGTACATTGCGGCCATCCCGCCGATCTGCAGCCCTGGTTCACCGGCACATAACATCTGCCCGACGTCGGTGCCCCATGCGCCGACCGAAAGTGCCATGAGCGCGAAGGTCGGCGATGCGGCGAGGGCAAGCCCATCGGCCGCCCTCCGTGCCGCCGTCCGGTGGAGCTCTCGCGTGCCGGTAGAGAGGCTCGCGCTCACCGCACTGCGCTCGCATCCTGGCTCCGCATCGCGGCTTCGCCGGCGTCCGAGACCTCGACCCAGCGCCGATCGGGTGCGGCGCCCTCGACATAGCTGTCGTTCCAGTTCCACCACTTGTAGCTCGGTGTCTGGGGATAGCCCTCGGGAGAGTCTTCCCACGCCTCCTGTCGGCCGAGCGGCGTGATGTCCAGATAGTTCCAGGTGCCTCCCATCTGCTCGTCGCCGCGGTTGTTGATGAAATAGGTACGGAACAGCCGGTCGCCGTCGCGGAAGAACACGTTGTGGCCGTGCCACTCATCGACGCCGAAGTCGAGATCGAACTCGTCGGCGATGGTGTACCACGGCATCGTCCAACCCATGCGCGCCTTCAGCCTGGCAATATCCATCTGCGGCGCCCGCGAGGCGAAGACCAAGGTAGTATCGCGGGCGTTGAGGTGGGAAAGATGCGCGACCTGGTCGGCAACCATGGAACAGCCGCGGCAGGCGTGCTCGGGCCAGCCAAAGACGCCCGGCTCATAGAAGGCGCGGTAGACGATCAACTGGTGCCGACCTGCAAAGAGGTCCAGCAGGCTTTGCTTGCCCTCGGGTCCCTCGAAGACATACTCCTTCGTCACGGCCATCCACGGCATGCGCCGGCGTTCGGCAGCGAGTGCATCGCGAGCACGCGTGTGTGCCTTTTCCCTGATGAGCAGATTCTGGCGCGCCTCTTCCCAGGCCTGCTGCGAGACCACCTGCGGCTTCTGCATGGCGGGTTGGTCGTTCGCAATCTCGACTGTCTTTTCCATGGCGTAACAACTCCTCGTTTTAGGCGAAGTCTGCGTCGCGCGGCCGGAGCGCCGGGAAACAGGTCATCGCGTCGTCATCGGGGGTAGTTTGTCACCGCGGATCAACTGGCGGGAGTAACAACTGTGACGGCATTAATTCGGGGCGACGCGATGGCGGCTTAGGCCAGTCACCTTCCGTCCTACAGGCCCGTCTGCCTGATCTCGCCGGCGAAGAAATCGGCAAAGGCCTTTACCTTCGGCAGCAGCAACCGATTGGTTGGATAGACGATATAGATACCGCGCTCGGCGAGTCTATGTTGCGGCAGGACCCGCACGAGCTTGCCTTGGACTAGCAGTGGGTTGGCGATGAAGGATGGCAAGGCGCCGATACCGATGCCGGCCTGGATCATCTCGCTCAGCATCAGGCTGTTGTCGACGACGAAGCGTGCCGGCAGTTCTATGCTCGCCGTGCCGTCGGGACCTTCGACGATCCAGCTTCCCGGCTGGTCGGCGAGCCGGTAACTGAGGCAATCGTGGTTCTTGAGATCGCTCACGCGCGCCGGGGTGCCCCTGGCCGACAGATAGGCGGGCGCCGCGCAGATGATTTGTTCGACCTCGCCGAGCCGCTTGGCGATCAGTGACGAATCCGCAAGTGCCGCGCGCACGCGGATCGAGACATCGAAACCCTCGGAGACGACGTCGAGCACGTGATCGTCGAGCGTCATGTCGACCTTCAACTGCGGATGCAGCGCCATGAAACGTGCCACCATCGGCGCCAGGACCGTCAGCCCGAAGGAAAGGGGGGCGTTGATCCGCAGCCGGCCATTGATCTCTCCGGCCTCGCCCGATGTCGAACGCTCCAATTGGTCGAGTTCGTCGAGGAGCCTGCAGCACTCGGCAAAGTAGCCGCGCCCCGCCTCCGACAGGCTCATGCGCCGGGTGGTGCGTAGAATGAGCACTGTGCCGAGGCGTTCCTCGAGTTGCCGGATCTGCTTGCTGACCGACGCATTCGATTGCCTGAGCTCCTCGGCCGCCTTGTTGAAGCTTTGAAGCTCAATGACGCGCCGAAACGCACGCATGGCCGCCAACAGGTCCATAATTTCTCCAGAGTAAAATATCTATTCTCTATATCGCTGATTATTCGCAATGTAGCCAGCAATAAGGTGATCTCAGCTTCCTGATGTTCAGGCAATGCAGAAAAGGAGTTCACCATGTTCAACACCGCAACGTTCAGCCGCACACTGGCGGTCTCTCTCGTGGCCGGATTGCTGGGGAGCGCGACCTTCGCGCAGGATGTCGGCAAAAGCCCCTGGGGGCCGAAGGACGAGATCGGGCGCCTCAACCTGATCACGCCCGCCTCGCGCGCAGCCGTCCTGTCGCGCATCGAGGGCGCCAAGTCCTACGACCTTGCCGTGGAGTATTTCATCGGCATGCCGAGCTGGGAGGCAGCCGGCGATCCGCCGTACCAGATGTGGATGACCCACACGCCGCACGGCACGGAGGTTTCAGATCCGATGAAGGTCGGCAAGGAGATGAACCAGCACGTCAGCTACTCGGGCTCGGCCGTTTCGATGTACGCGCATATGGGTACGCATATCGATGCGCTGAACCACTTCGGCCTGAACGGCAAGATCTGGAACGGTTATGCGGCAGCCGATAACCTCGGCGACCAGGGCTGGACCGTCACTGGCGCCGAGAAATTGCCGCCGATCGTGGCGCGCGGCGTCCTGATCGATGTCGCGGCGGCAAAGGGCATGCAGATGCTGCCGGAAAACTACCGCATTACCCGCAAGGATCTGCAGGAGGCGCTCGACAGCCAGGGTGTCGGGCTCCAGGAAGGCGACGTGGCGTTGATCCGGACCGGGCGCATGCAACACTATGAAGACAAGTCCGCCTACATGAGCAACCCGCCTGGGCTCAGCATCGACGCGGCGAAGTTCCTGGTCGACGACGGCGGCGCCATGGTCGTCGGTGCCGACAATCTGAGCTTCGAAGCGTTTCCGGCAGAAACCGAAAACAACTATATCCCGGTTCACACCTACCTGCTGGCGCAGCAGGGCGCGCCGATCATCGAGCTCATCAATCTCGAAGAACTGTCGAAGGACCGGATTTATGAATTCGCCTTTGTCGGCGCGTCGCTCAAGTTCCGCGGGGCCGATGCCGCGCCGATCCGCCCTGTCGCCTTCCCGCTGCGCTGATATCCGGAGACCGTAAGCGCCATTTGCGCTGAACGGCACGGGTTCAAGGCAAAGCCGCTCGACCGATCAAACGACGAATGCGCCGCGGGAATTCCGCGGCGCATTCGTTTGGTCGTCGGGCAGAACCTGTTCCACCCGTTGCGATCAGCTTGGGATGGCGATGATCCGATCAAACGTGAAAAGTTCCGCGCTGCGATGTTTTCGGGGAGGCAAGCGTCCGCACGTTTTCTGCAGCGCACTTTAGTCGATGGTGGCGGGCATGTCGGTTTCGTCGCGGCCGCGCAGTGGCTTCTCCGGCATCCGATAGAACATCGCGAACGACATAATCATCGCCGCAGTGCACGCTGCGAAAATATAGCTGAAGGGCAATGCCGACGCGGTCGTCGCACTGATCGTCTGGATGGCTTCGCCACCCAGTGGCAGGCCATTGCCGAGCGCGATTGCGCCGAGGATCGCGACACCCAGGGCACCCCCGAGCGATCGCAGGAAGGTCAGGACGCCGGTTGCAACGCCGAGATGCGCCTGGTCGACGGCGTTTTGTACGGAAATGGTCGCGACCGGAAACGTCATGCCGGAGCCGAAGCCTGCCCCCGAGGTCAACAGCACCAGCGTCGGCAAGGTTGTTCGTCCGGCGAGAGCCGCGAGCGCCGCCAGACAGAGGAAGCTCAAGGTGCTTCCGACGAGTGCCATTCGCTTGTAGTGGACGAGGCGCGGTATCGTCCGTCCACTGGTCGTTGCCCCGAACACAGTGCCGAGCAACAGGCCGAGCATGATCAGCCCCGAGCCGCCGGCGGTGAGGCCGTGGAACGACTGCGCATAGACCGGCAGATAGACCGAAAGACCGACATTGGCGCCCTGTGCCAGAAACATCGCCAAGGTTCCGAAACGCACGATCGGATTGCCGAGCACCTCGAGCGAAATCAGAGGTTCGGTCACGCGCCGAAGGCGCCAGGCAAAGGCGCCCCACAGAAGCGCCGAACAGCCGAGCAAACCGGCGATCGCGGGCGAAAGCCATGCATAGCGGCTGCCGCCCCAATTCAGCGCCAGCAGCAGAAGCGCGGTTGCGGCAACGAGCAACGTGGCGCCTGCGCCATCGATCCGGTGCGCCCTGGTTATGACAGGCAGTTTCTTCAACGGATTGTTGATGATCGCCAGCGCCGCAAGGCTGAGCGGGATGTTGATCCAGAAAATCAGCGACCAGTGGAGATGCTCGGCGAAGGTGCCGCCCAGAAGCGGCCCGGCGATGCTTGCCACCGCCCATGTCCCTGAAATCCAGGCGGCATAGCGCGCGCGTTCACGCGGGGGCACGAGGTCGCCGATCACCGTTTGCGAGAGGGCGAAGAGACCGCCGCCGCCCAGGCCCTGAACCGCGCGACCGAGGATCAGCGTCAGCATGTTCGGCGCCAGCGCGCTTATCAGTGATCCCGCAAGAAAGATGATCACCGCGGCAAAGATCGTCGGTCGTCGCCCGTGGATATCGGAGATCTTGCCGTAGAGGGGAGCCATGGCCGTCGCGGTCAGGAGATAGGCTGTCACGACCCAAGGCAGATAATCGCTGTGCCCGAGGGCTTTGCCGATCGTGGGCATGGCGGGCGCCACGATCGTCTGGTCGAGTGCGGCCAGAAGCATCGCGAGAAGGACACCCCCGATGATGACGTTCTTTTCCGGCTCCGAGAGAGAGGGCGCCGTTGCGGTTTCATTCGGGTGACGTATCTCGTTCATGCAAGCGGTCCGATGCAGTCATTTCCACTTTGACGAGCGGCATTCAGTATGCTTGGGCGCGCGTTAGTCAACCGTCCGAGTGACCGGGCGCTTCCACGCCCCCTGATGATCGGGGTAAGTCGAGCGGGGCCGATCGAGCCGCTTCGTGAGCTGGCCTGGCAGGCGTGGAGAACTGCGGCGCGCCCGGGCTAGGTGCTTCGGTGTCGCGCCATCAGCTTGGCCTGAAGCACGACCACGACGAGCAGGAAGGCGCCGCGGATGACCGATTGCCAATAGGCCGAAAGCGAGATCCAGCCGAGGCCGTTTTCGAAGTTCAGGATGTTGAACACCATGGCCAGCAACAATGCCCCGGCCAAAGTGGCGCCAACCGAACCCGATCCGCCTGACAGCAGCGTGCCCCCGACGACGACGGAGGCGATCGCGAACAATTCCCAGCCGACGCCTTCGGTCGGTTGGCCCGCACCGAACTGCGAGGCGAGGATGACGCCGGCAAGACCGGCGAGCGTGCCCGAGGCGAGGTAGACGCCGGCAAGCGCGCGCTCGACCTTCAGGCCCATGAGGCCGGCGGTCGCCTCGCCGTCGCCGATCGCCAGGATATGGCGGCCGATCGGAAGCTTTTCGAGCACGAGCCAGCCGAGGATGTAAGCCCCAAGCGCGATCCAGGCGGGGATCGGAAAACCGAGGAAATCGTCCTGCCCGATCACGGTGAAACCTGTGTCGTAGGAGACGGAGACCGACTGGTTGTCGGCAAGCAAAAGGCCGGTGCCGTAGGCGGCCAGCATGGTCGCGAGCGTGGCGATGAAAGGCTGGATGCGCATCTTGGTGATGATGAAGCCGTTGAGCCCGCCGACCGCGAAGCCGGCCGCCATGCCGCCTATGAGCCCTGCCGCCCAATGATAGGGCGACAGCAGTGCCGCCACAACGCTCGCCATCGCCGCAGTGCCGCCGACCGAAAGGTCAATGCCGCCCGTGATGATGACGAAGGCCATGCCGAGCGCGATCAACGCGAACATCGAGTTGTAGCGTAGGAAACTCAGGATGTTGTAGGGCGACAGGAAGTTGTCGTAGCGCAGCGCCCCGAAAAGAATGAGGCCGGCAAGCGCCAGGATGACGCCGAGCCGGGCGAGATCGCCGGCGTTCTTGACCAGGAAGAGGCGAAGGATCGTTTGCATCGTGGTCGCCTCTAATGCCTTCCGGCGCGTTGCTGGATGAAGACGGCGGTGACGATCAGTCCGGCCTTGACGATGAGGGCGGCCGCGTCGGGCACGCCATTGGCAAGCAGCGTGTAGCGCACCAGCTGGATGACGAGGGCGCCGAGCACGGTGCCGACGATGTTGGCCCGTCCGCCCGTCAGCAGTGTTCCACCGACGGCGACGGCGGCAATGGCGTCGAGCTCCATACCAAGGCCGACGAGGTTCGCGTCGCTGGCCGAATTGCGGGCGACGACGATGAGGCCGGCGATGCCGGCAAGCGCGCCGCTCACCATGTAGACAAAGAGCTTGACCCGTTTCACCGGCACCCCGGCGAGCCGTGCCGCCTTCTCGTTGCCGCCGACGGCGATGATCTGCCGGCCGATGACTGTGTAGCGGATCATCGCCCAGGCCGCCGCGGCGACGGCGATCATCAGCACAACCTGCGCCGGTATGCCGGCGATGCGCCCGAGCGCGATGAACTGAAAGCCCTCGTTCTTGAAGACCTGCAGATTGCCGTTGGTCATCACCTGGGCGATGCCGCGACCGGCGATGAAGAGTACCAGGGTGGCGATGATCGGCTGGATCGAAAAGCGGGTGACGAGGAAACCGTTGAAAAGGCCGAACAGGCCGGCGACCACCACCGGCAAGAGGAAGGCGAGTGCCACCGCAATCCCCATGCTATCGACCTGCCAGAACTGACCCATGAAGATCATCGGCGCCAGCGCTCCGGCAATCGCCATCAACGAGCCGACGGAAAGGTCGATGCCACCGGTGGCGATGACCAGCGTCATGCCGGTCGCGACGATGACGATGGTCGCGACTTGCGTCAGGTTCACGTTCAGCGTCTGCAAGGAGAGAAAGTTGGGTGTGACGACGACGTTGAAGAGGATCAGTGCAAGAAAGGCAACGAAGGTGCCGTAGCGGCTTGCGAGGGTCAAAAGTCGACTGCTGGAAGAAAGGGCACCGGATGGTTGCGGAGCGGGGGTCTCGATCGTCGTCATGTCATTCCACCTGATGGGCCATGGCAGCGAGCAGCGCCGTCTCGCTCAAATCCTCACGCGGCAGGGTGGCGACCGACGTGCCGTCGCTCAAGACCGTCACGCGGTCGGCGGCGGCGAGAAGCTCCTCGAGTTCCGATGAAATCATCAGCACGCTCAAGCCTTCGTCGGCGAGGTTGCGCAGGAGTTTCAGGATTTCCGATTTGGCGCCGATATCGATGCCGCGCGTCGGTTCGTCGACGATCAGCACCCGTGGATCGGTGGCAAGCCAGCGCGCGAGCAGGACCTTCTGCTGGTTGCCACCGGAGAGCTCCTTGATCGGCTGATCTGGGGAGGCGCATTTGACGCCGAGGGCGCGGATATAGCGGGTGACGATCTCATCCTGCCGTGCACGGTCGACGATGCCTGCTCGCTTGAGCTTAGGCAGAAGAGCGAGCGTCATGTTCTCGCGGATGCTCATGTCGGGCACGATGCCGTCGATCTTTCGGTCTTCGGAAACGAGACCGATCCCGTCGGCGATCGCATCCGCCGGTTCGCGGTAGGCGCGCTCCTGCCCCTGCATGCGGATCGCGCCGCGCTCCATCTTGTCGGCACCGAAGATCAGGCGCGCCGTTTCCGTGCGGCCGGAGCCGAGCAAGCCTGCAAGGCCCGAGATCTCGCCCTCACGCACGGCAAGGCTGACGTCGCGCACGCGCACGCCGGCGCCCGCCTTGTCGAGTTCAAGGCGGATGGGCCGCTGCAGCGCGTTGTCGTTGGGTGCCATCGCCTGAAAGGCGGCAAGCTCCTTGCCGAGCATGTGGCGCACCAAGGCCATCTTCGGCATGTCCGCCATCGGGCTTTTGGCCACGGTCTGCCCGTCACGCATGATCGTCACGCGGTCGCAGATTTCATAGAGTTCATCGAGCCGGTGGCCGATGAAGATGACGGCGACGCCGGAGCGTTTCAGCGTGCGGATGGTTTCGAAGAGGATGGCGACTTCGCGCTCATCAAGCGAGGAGGTGGGCTCGTCCATGATGACGAGGCGGGCGCTCTGCGTCACGGCACGGGCGATCGCCACCATCTGCCGTGTCGCCGCATCGAAATGCGCGACGGGACGGTCGACGTCGATTGTAAGGTTGAAGGTCTTGAGCACGGATTTGGCACCGTGTCGCATTGCGCCTTGGTCGATCATGCCGAAGCGCTTCGGCTCGCGGGAGAGATAGATGTTCTCCGCCACGGAGCGCTGTGGGGCGAGATTGATTTCCTGGTAGATGGTGGCTATGCCTGCCGCCTGTGCCTGCGCGGGCATCGAGAAATCGACGTCCCGGCCGTTTAAGGCGATGTTGCCTTCATCACGACGATAGACCCCGGTCAGGATCTTGATGAGCGTCGATTTGCCGGCGCCGTTCTGGCCGACGAGCGCCATGACCTCTGCCGGCTCGACCTCGAGCGACGCGGATTTCAATGCCGGCACGCCGGCGAACGCCTTGGAAATGCCCTGCATGGACAGAAGCATGGGTCTCCTCCCTATCTCTGCCATCCGCCGCCCCTGGGGTGGGCGCCATCAGCCTACACGTGAACGGGCCGAAGGTCATGCCTGGCCCTGTCGCGGTCAAAAAACCGGCCGATACGGTTGTTCCGATCGGCCGGCATAGGCTCGGGAGATGCTCTTAGTAGGCGTTGGCGAGTTCCGCGGCCGCATTGGATGCGTCGTAGAACTTGTCGTCGTTGATGAGCTTCGGCTCGATCGTTTCGCCCTTGGCATAACGCACCATCGTCTCGAATGCCTTGGGCCCGAAGCGCGGGTTGCACTCGACGACCGCGGCGATCTTGCCGTCGACGACAGCCTGCACGGCTTCCTTGCCGCCGTCGATCGAGAGCACAAGCACGTCCTTGCCCGGCACCTTGCCAGCGGCTTCAAGTGCGGCGATGGCACCGATCGCCATTTCGTCGTTGTGCGCATAGATCACGTCTGCGTCGGGATGCGCCTGCAGCAGGGCTTCGGCCACCTGGCGGCCCTTGTCGCGGGCAAAGTCGCCGGTTTGCGAGGCGACGATCTCGAAGCCGCCGGCCGCCTTGATCGCGTCGTCAAAGCCCTTCTTGCGGTCGTTGGCGGGCGAGGACCCCGTGGTGCCTTCCAGTTCGATGATCTTCGACTTGCCGTTGGCGTTCTTGGCCAGCCATTCGGCGACGCGCTTTCCTTCTTCGACGAAGTTCGAGCCGATGAAGGTCAGATAGTCTTCGCCGGCCTTGGCAAGCGACGGGTCGACGGAACGGTCGAGCAGGATCACCGGAATACCCGCCTTCTTGGCGGCCATGACGGCGGGGATCAGCGGCTTTTCCTCGCGCGGCGCGAGGAAGATCACATCGACCCCTTGAGCAATCATCGAATTGACGTCGGCGACCTGTTTGGCAGCGGAGCCGGCAGCATCCGTATAGACGAGCTGGATGCCGAGCTTTTCAGCCTCGGCCTTCATGCTGTTCGTCTGGGCGATGCGCCAGGGGTTGTTGGATTCGGTCTGCGCGAAGCCGACCTTGTATTTGTCCTTCTGCGCAAGCTTCGGCACTTCGGCGATTGCGATGCCTGCCATGGCGAGCGCGCCGACGGCCGTTGCCGCAAGCATGAAGGTGCGACGAGAAATCATGGTCATAATCGGGTTCTCCTCCCAGATTGGCCGGTGCTCCTCTACCGGACATGAGCGTTTTTGCGCTTCACATCTACAAATCTTGCGCTAATAATATTAGCAGTCAAGGCCAAAAATTATGAGCACTTGCAAAAGCCCGTGTGCAGTGCAATGCACGTTTGAGGGTGGAGAATAAGCATGGCCAAGGGCAACGGGCGGATTCGGGATGGAAAGGGCGAAGGACGCCCGACGATGACGGATGTCGCCAGGATCGCTGGTGTTTCCCAGTCAAGCGTCTCTCTGGTGCTCAATGAAATGTCGGGTTCGCGCATCTCGCCGGAAACGCAGCAGAAGGTGCGCGAGGCTGCTCATAAAATCGGTTATAAATTGCCGGCCACCCGGGGCGCGGTTGCCGCGGCCCCCGCCGTCGAAAAAGATACGATCGCCTTCATCGTCGACGAAATCTCGACCAGCCCGCACCCGGTCGTCAGCCTGGACGGCATTCGCGACTATGCCTTTGAGCAGGGCATGCTGGTCTCGGCCCATGTGACCCGCTCCAACCCGGAGCTCGAACAGGCGGTGCTGCGCTCGGTGCTTCGGGATCCCTCGATCGCCGGCGTCATCTACGCGACGATCTTCACCCGCAAGGTGGCGGTGCCCGAGGCGCTGGCGCCGCTTCCGACCGTGCTTCTCAATTGCTACTGCGAGCCGCGCCAGCATGTGGCCGTCGTACCGGGCGAAGTCGCCGGTGGTTTTACCGCCACGGCACATCTGACAGCGCTCGGCCACAAGCGTATCGGCTTCATCAATGGCGAAAGCTGGATGGACGCGGCCGTCGATCGCCTGAAAGGCTACAAGCAGGCGCTCGCTTCTGCCGACATCGCCTTCGATGCGGCGCTTGTGCGCGACGGTGACTGGCTGCCGCTGCGCGGTTACGAGGCCGGGCTGGAATTGCTCTCCATGCCAAACCCGCCGACCGCCATCTTTTGCGGCAACGATCTGATGGCGATCGGTGTCATGGAGGCGGCGCAAGAGAAGGGCCTGCGCGTGCCCGCCGATCTCTCGGTCATGGGCTACGACGACCAGGAGCTGGCGCGCTATACCCATCCGCCGCTCTCGACACTGGTGCTGCCCAATTACGAGATGGGACAGAGGGCGGCCGAGATCTTGATCGACATGGCAATCCACGGAAAACACATGCGCCCGATGACCATAAAGGTCGACGGGCCGCTGGTGGTTCGTGAAACAACCTCCGGCTGGCCCGCCCGGGCCTCTCATCGAACGCGATAAGCTGGCGATTTCCAGAAACGCGTGCGGAACGTCAGGCTTGCGCGTTTTCGGCATAGGCCATGTGGTAGGCCTCGCTCAAAGCCTCTTCTAGTGAGCGACTCGATCGATACGGAGAAAGCGTCTCGGGCCGCGCGACGCCGTGCGGCAAGCGCGAACAGGGTTCAGGCGCGCCAAGAACGGTGTGCACGGGAAGGCGCTCCGCATAAACAGGAAGATCGTAGTCCTCCTCATCGTCGGCGATACCCTTGGCCCTGATTTTCGCCGAGGCCCGTTCGATTTCCATGACGATGACCGCGGTCGCCTTGACTTCCTGAGCGGTGTTCGGACGCAGCGTCGCGGTACGGTCTGGAAAGAACCGGTCCACCATCATCGTCAGAGCGCGCAGTTTCTCCTCCTGATCCTCGACCAGACGAGCGGTTCCGAAAGCCATGACCGAGCGGTAATCAGCAGAATGGTTGAAGCCGGAACGGGCAAGCACGAGGCTGTCGAGGTGTGTGACCGTCAGGCAGGCCGGTTCGCCGGCCGACAGGTTGCGCAGCATGCGGCTGGCGCTGCTGCCGTGCCAGTAGAGGTGACGCCCTTCTCGCCAGAAGAGCGTCGGCGTGCAGAAGGGTTGGCCGTCGATGACATAGGCGACATGGGCGAGTGCCGCGGCATCGAGCAGCCTGTGCACGGTCACGTGGTCGTAGAAGCCGCGATCATGGCGGCGCTTGACGCGGTTGACCCTATCGACGGGGTAGGCGGGAGTGGGATGTTCGGTCACGGCTGGTTCCTTTCAGGCTTGCATCCTGAAGGTTCGCATGAGCAGACTGGCCCGAAATAGGTCCACTTACATCAGCTTCATGCCAACCACTTCTCGTCCAAGACAGGGATCGGCCTTCCCGCCGATCAAACTCGACCCGTCGATCCGCAACCAGGCACTTCGCGTCCATAGTGGATTGCGCACTGCCATCGTCGACGGCTTGCTGCCGCCCGGCTCGCGCCTGCCGTCGAGCCGCGAACTGGCCGCCCAACTCGGTATAGGCCGCAACATGATCGTCGCGGCCTATGAGCATCTCGTCAGCGACGGGCTTGTCGAGGCCCGCCACGGCTCGGGCTCCTATGTCTCGTCCAGCTTGCCGACACCGCCATCAATCGCGACGGCGCCGGATATCCGGTTGGCCTTTGGCCGCCGGCCGCCCTTCGCTCTCGGCCAGACACATGTGGACCCGGCTTTTCTTGCGCGGCTGGCTGCGGCCACCCGGCGCCATATCGCGGAGGCGAGCGTCAACGACCTTGCCTACGGTGACCCGCGCGGCAGCGTGCATTTGCGGCGACAGATCGCAGACTTCCTGGCCGTCAACCGAGGGATCCGCTGCGATCCCGGCTGTGTCGTCATCGTCAGCGGCACCCAGCACGGGCTGAGGCTCTGCGTCGATGCGCTGCTCCAGCCCGGAGATTGGGCCTGGGTCGAGGAGCCCGGCTATGGCGCGTCGCGCTCGACACTCACGGCGGCGGGAATGCGGCCCGTGCCGGTGCCGGTCGACGGAGCGGGGATCGATGTTGCGGCGGGTGTTGCGCGGAATCCTCGCGCCCGGGCTGCCTATGTCACGCCTTCGCACCAGTTTCCCACCGGCGTGAAGATGGCGATGGAACGGCGTGTGGCGCTGATCGACTGGGCGGAGGCGGTCGACGCCTGGATCTTCGAGGACGATTATGACAGCGAGTTTCGCTATTCAGGCCCACCGCTGACGGCGTTGGCCGGGCTTGCGCCGGACCGCGTCGTCTATCTCGGAACCTTCGCCAAAACCCTGTTTCCGGGCTTGCGGCTGGGCTATGTGGTAGTGCCTCCGGGTGCGCTGGAGCGGGTGCTGACGCGTCGCGCCGCCTTTGACCGGTTCATGCCGGTTTTCCTGCAGAACGCCGTGGCCGATCTCCTGGCGGATGGGTCGATGGTGTCCCATTTGCGCAAGAGCCAGCGGCTCTATCGTGTCGCCCGCGACCAATTGGCTGAAATTGTCAGTGCCACGTCCCGCGGGACACTGTGCCCGGATGTCCCGGAGCAGGGCCTTCACATGATCGTCCGGCCGCGTAGCGGGCTCGCGCCGGGTCTGTCGAAATTGATCCGGGCGGAAGCAAAAATCGATGCGGTTCTTCTGTCCGAAACCTTCATGGAGCGAAGCGACGCCGAAGGTCTCATCCTCGGTTTCTCGGGATATGAAACCGGTGCACTACAGGCAGCCGCCACGCGGCTGGGAACGACCGCGTTCAAGCTGGCCGATGGCTCTCGAAGATGACCACCCAGTGCGGTGCCTTCAAGTAGTGGGCAACACGGCTCTTACGTGGTCCGCAAGCGCCTTCACCGCGGATGACGGGCGAGGCTCGGCAAATTCGAGCGCGATGCCGATTGTTGGGAGCTTTGGCAATCCGGCCGAAATGATGTGCAGATCGGAGGGGACGGCGGTTCTCGTCAGAACACTGATCGCATGCCCGGATCGGGCAAAAGCGATCAGACCGGCAAGGCTGTTGCTGGCAAAGGCGACGCGGTACCGGCGATTAACCGCCTCCATCGCGTCACAGGCTGCCCGGTAGTCGAGCGTCGTCGGGGCCGACAGGGCCAGGGGCAGGGAGGCACGGTCGAGGATCTCCGGTTCCGCAGCCTTGCCGACCCACACGAAGTCTTCGGTACGAATGACCTCGCCGTTTGAAACATCGGCAATGGAAACGAGCGCCAGATCGATTTGCCGCCGCAGCAACATTGGGCGCAGTTCCGTGGTCGGCGCGCAGACCATGCGCAACTCGACCTCCGGGTGCTGGTCGAGAAAGCGCTCGATGATCCCCGGGAGAAAAGCGATCGAATAGTCTTCCGGACAGCCCAGGGTGACGGAGCCTTTGAGGCCCTTGCCTTCCATCTCCGCCAGGATCTCATCGTGCCCGGCGAGAAGATGCTCGGCGTGGGCCAGCAATTTTTCACCGGAAGCAGTCAGCCGCACGCCCGATCCGGTGCGATGGAAGAGCGCCTGTTCGAGAAAGTCCTCCAGCCGCTGCACCTGCATGCTGAGCGTCGATTGCGTTCGCCCGACCTGTTGGGAGGCAAGGCTGATCGATCCCGCCCGCGCGATGACGGCGAAGTTTCGAAGCAGGGCAAGATCGAGATTTCTCATGGTATCAAATTATCCAATATCGGAGCGGAATACTATCGATTTTCCTGAATCCGCAACTGCCGCTAGCCATTGAGGAACCGCCAACGAGGAGTTATCTGATGTCGCTGAATTCCGATCCTGCGTTCTGGGCCTCCGCCAACAAACACCTGACGCGCTATGGCCCTGGTTTCGAGGCGATCATCGTGGAACGCGCGGAGGGAAGCTTTGTCTATGATGCGGATGGTCGCGCCGTCCTGGATTTCACCTCCGGACAGATGAGCGGTGTTCTCGGTCATACCCATCCCGACATCGTTGCGACCGTCGACCGGCAGATGCGGACAGTCGCCCATCTCTTCAGTGGAATGCTGTCGAGGCCCGTCGTCGAACTCGCCACGCGCCTTGCTGCGCTTGCGCCGGGGCTCGATCGGGTTCAGTTGCTGACGACGGGCGCTGAATCGAACGAGGCGGCCATTCGCATGGCGAAGCTGGTGACCGGCGGCCACGAGGTTGTCGCCTTCGCGCAGAGCTGGCACGGCATGACGGGAGCTGCGGCCTCGGCAACCTATAGCGCCGGCCGAAAGGGCTACGGTCCTGCCGCCGCCGGCTCCTTCGTGATACCGGCGCCGAACGCCTACCGGCCGCGTTTCACCCACCCGGATGGCAGCAATGACTGGCAGACCGAGCTCGACGATGCCTTCTCGCTGATCGACCGGCAGTCGACCGGCAGCCTCGCGGCGTTTATCGCCGAACCGATCCTTTCGAGCGGGGGGATCCTCGAACTTCCGCCCGGTTATCTCGCAGCCCTCAAGCGCAAGTGCGAGGAACGGGGAATGCTGCTGATCCTCGATGAGGCCCAGACGGGGATCGGCCGGACAGGGCACATGTTCGCCTTCCAGCGTGACGGGGTGACGCCGGATATTCTCACCCTGTCGAAAACCGTGGGCGCCGGGCTGCCGCTTGCCGCCGTCATGACGACGCCTGAGATCGAGCAGCAGGCGCATGAAAGAGGCTTTCTCTTCTACACCACCCATGTCTCGGATCCGCTGCCGGCCGCAGTTGGCGTCACGGTGCTCGACGTGGTCGAGCGTGACGGCCTTGTCGAACAGGCGATTGCGCGCGGTGCGCGGTTGCGCAAGGGTCTCCTGTCGCTTCAGCAAAGGTTCGAATGTGTCGGCGATATCAGGGGGCGCGGCCTACTCCTTGGGCTCGAAGTTGTCGCTGACCGCCAGACGAAGGCTCCGGGCTTCGAACTGGGGGCCAGGGTCATGGAGGAGGCGATGCGGCGCGGCCTCAGCATGAACATCGTCAAGCTTCCCGGCATGGGCGGCGTCTTTCGCATCGCCCCGCCTCTGACGGTTTCAGACAGTGAGATCGATCTGGGACTGGAGATCCTGTCGGCCTCGATCGATGCTGCCATGCGCGCCGGCTGATCGCGCTCGCGCACACAGATTTTTGTTTTCACCCGAGGATACTACTCACCCGCATCGAAACCCGGTGCGGGTTTTCCGTTGCGGTGGCGCGCTGAGGCATGATGCCAGAACCGACACGGGACGCGGGCCGGCAGTCGCTAGTGGCTACCCCGTCATCCGCTGCTCCCGTTGACGTGGAGTGTAGCGCGGTTAAATACACTCCCGATTGCTGGATTGAGTTCGCAGGAAGCATAACTCCCAGATTATGATTTTGGCCCCATATTTCATTTTTACATCACCGTTTGGCATGGCAAGTTGACGGCTATCAAATCAACGGGGTTTGTGAGGACGATGCGGGTTCGGGAGCGACCGGCGTCGCTGGGAGGAAACATGAAACGGATGATTCTGGCTGCGGTAGCAGCTTTGGCAATGAGCGGCGCGGCCTATGCCGACACGATCAAAATCGGTGTTGTCGGGCCGTTCTCCGGTCCCTTCGCGCTTCAGGGCAAGAACTTCAAGGCCGGCATCGATGCCTATATGGCGCTGAACGGCAGCAAGGTCGGCGACGACGAAATCGAAATCATCTATCGCGACGTGCCGCAGGCCGATCCCGCGCAGGCGAAGGCTTTGGCGCAGGAACTGGTGGTAAAGGAAGGCGTGCAATATCTCGCCGGCTTCTACTTCACCCCGGATGCCATGGCGGTAACGCCGCTTCTTACCCAGGCGAACGTGCCGCTCGTCATCATGAATGCGGCGACTTCGGCAATCGTCACCAAAAGCCCGCTTGTGGTTCGCACCTCGTTCACCACCTGGCAGACCTCGACGCCGATCGCCAAGGTTGCCAAGGACGCAGGCGTTTCCAAGGTGATCTCCGTCGTCAGTGACTACGGCCCGGGCGTCGATGCCGAGAATGCCTTCAAGGCGGGGTTCGAAGCGGCGGGCGGCCAGGTGGTCGAGGCGATCCGCATGCCGCTCGCCACCAATGACTTCTCGCCGATCATGCAGCGCATCAAGGATTCAGGTGCCGAGGGCGTCTTCGCCTTCCTGCCGTCCGGTCCGACGACGCTCGGTTTCGTCAAGGCCTTCAAGGAGAATGGCCTGAAGGACGGCGGCATCAAGTTCTTCGCTCCCGGCGACCTGACGCAGGAATCCGACCTGCCGGCACTCGGCGAGGCCGCGCTCGGCATCCAGACGACCTTCCACTATGCGGTGTCACATGACTCGCCTGAGAACAAGGCGTTCGTCGAAGCCGCCGGCAAGGCGATCGGCAACCCGGCGGAACTCTCGTTCCCCTCGGTCGGCGCCTATGACGGCATGCATGTCATCTACAAGATGATCGAGGCGACCGGTGGCGAGCAGGATGCGGCCAAGGCCGTGGAGGCCGTCAAGGGCCTCTCCTGGACAAGCCCGCGCGGCCCCGTGACGATCGATCCGGAATCGCGTCACATCACCCAGAACATCTACCTGCGCGAAGTCGCCAAGGCCGATGACGGCAGCTACTACAACAAGGAAATCCAGACCTTCGAAAAGCAGGGCGACCCCGGTCTCGCTGCGCTGAAGTAGGCAAATTGGGCGGGCGCCCGGCGCCCGCCACACCATGACGCATTGATCAATTGCGTATGAGCGAGCCGGGCGCCTGCGGCGTCATGCTGGCGCCTGACTGCCGCTCCGCGCATATAATGCGCCGCGAATCCGGCGCAGCAAAAACTGGAAGAAAGGGCAACGGATAGCCCCATGCAAACCGTCCTCAGCATAGCCATCGATGCCCTTGCCTATGGCATGGTGCTCTTCGTCATCTCCATCGGCCTTTCGGTCACCATGGGCCTGATGCGGGTGGTCAATCTGGCGCACGGCGCCTTTGCCATGATCGGCGGCTACATCGCCTCCTATGCGGCGCGGGATCTCGGTCTTGCCTATGGTTTTGCCGTGCTGCTGGCGATCTTCGGCACCATCGTCATCGCCGTGCCGATCGAGCGCCTGCTCTATCGTCGAATCTACGGCGCGCCGGAATTGACCCAGGTGCTGATGACCATCGGCATCACCTTCTGCATCATCGGCATCGCCAACTACGTCTTCGGTCCGACGCTGAAGACCGTGCCGTTGCCAAGCGAGTTGCAGGGATCGGTCGACCTTGGCTTCCGGGCGATCGCCACGCACCGCATCTTCGCGATCCTCTGCGGCCTCGCGGTTGCCGCGGGCCTCTGGTACGCGATCGAAAAGACCGCTTTCGGCGTGAAGCTGCGCGCCTCGGTCGACAATGCGGCGATGGCTGCTGCCCTCGGAGTGCGCACGGAGATCGTCTATGCCGTAAGCTTTGCGGTCGCCGTCGGGCTTGCCGCTTTCGGTGGCGTCGTCGGCGCCGAACTTCTGCCGGTCGAACCCTACTACGCGCTACGCTACATGGTGACCTTCCTGGTCGTCGTCTCCGTCGGCGGTGCCGGCTCGATCCCAGGCGCGCTGATCGCCTGCCTGCTGCTCGGTGCGATCGACACGACCGGCCGCTATCTCATGCCGGAATTCGGCGAGTTCTTCTTCTATCTGGCCGTGATCGCGATCATCTGCGTCTTTCCGCGCGGGCTCGCCGGGAGGGCCAAGGGATGACCATGACGACGACGAACGACATGATTGCGGCATCTCCTGTGCGCCGGCGGTTCGGCGGTGGAGACCTTATCGGATTGGCGATCATCCTGCTGGTCGCGGTGATCGGCTACTTCCTCTTTCCCAACAATCTCGCGCTCCTGACCCGGATCATCGCCGCGGCACTTCTTGTGCTGTCGCTGGATCTCGTCACCGGCTATTGCGGCGTTGCGACGCTCGGGCATGCTGCCCTTTTCGGTGCCGGCGCCTATGCAGCGGGTATCGCCTCGGCGCATTACGGCATCAACGATCCGCTTGCCATGCTGGCGTTCGGCATCGTGGCCGGCGCACTGGCGGGACTCGTCTGTGGCGTCGTCATCTTGCGCGCCCATGGTTTGCCGCAACTGGTGCTGTCGATCGCGCTCATCCACCTTTTCCACGAGTTTGCCAACAAGGCATCGTCCTGGACCGGCGGCAGCGACGGCCTTTCCGGGATCGCGCCGACGGCGCTCCTCGGGCTCTATGAGTTCGATCTCTGGGGGCGCACGGCCTACGTTTTCGGCGTCGCGCTGCTCGCCGTCGTCTTCGTGCTGTTGCGGCTGATCGTGCGTTCGCCCTTCGGCATGCTGTGCCGCGGTATCAAGGAAGATCCGATCCGCATTCGCTCCATGGGCGCGTCGCCGAAGATCGCGCTGACGAAAATGTATGTGATATCCGGTGCTGTCGCCGGCGTCGGCGGTGCACTGAACGCGATCTCCACCCAGGTCGTCGGCCTCGACAGCCTCTCCTTCACGATGTCGGCTGAGAGCCTTGTCATGTTGGTGCTCGGCGGTACGGGGTCTCTGTTCGGCGCGCTGACGGGCACGGTGGTCTTCATGTTCTTCGAGGACGTGGTGTCGGCCGCCAATCCCTTCCATTGGCTGACGATGGTCGGGGCGCTGTTGATCGCCGTCGTCTTGTTCGCGCCAACGGGCATCTATGGCACGGCGGCCGCTTTCCTAACCCGCCGCAGGGAGGCCAAGTGATGCAGCCGATCTTCGAAGTCCGCAACTTGAAGCGTGCCTTTGGCGGGCTTGCGGTCACCAACGATGTCAGTCTCAGCATGGCACCGGGGGACCGGGTCGCGCTGATCGGCCCGAACGGCGCCGGCAAGACCACCTTCGTCAACCTGGTCACCGGCAATCTTCGGCCTGACTCCGGCGAGGTGCACATCGGCGGCGAGGCCGTGACTGGTATCGACGCGATCGGCCGCGTGCGGCGCGGGCTGGTGCGCTCTTTCCAGGTGACCCGTCTTTTTGCCGACATGACTCCGGCCGAGCATGTTGCGCTTGCCGTGCTTCAGCGGAGCGGCCGCGCCGGGCGGCTCTTCGGCAATTTTCTCGGCATGCCCGATGTGATGGCCGAGGTGCAGGAGCTACTTGGTAAGCTCGGTCTCAGCGAGTTGATGCACCGCAAGGTGAGCGAGATCGCCTATGGCCAACAAAGGCTGCTGGAAATCGCCGTCGCCCTGGCGCTGAAACCGAGAGTGTTGCTGCTCGACGAGCCCGCCGCCGGCGTGCCGCAGAGCGATACCGGTCGCATTGAGCAGGCGCTGGCCGATCTTCCAGCCGATCTCGCCGTGTTGATGATCGAGCACGACATGGATCTCGTCTTCCGATTTGCCAAGCGCGTGGTGGTGCTGGCTGCGGGCGCGATCATCTTCGACGGTTCACCGTCTGATGTGACGAAGGATCCGCGCGTGCGGGAAGCCTATCTGGGGAGCTATGCCAATGCCAGCCACGCCGCTTGAGGTGGAAAACCTGTCCGCGGGCTACGGCCCGACGCGCGTGCTCGAAGGCGTCTCGTTTTCGGTGCCGGCCGGCGCGCGGCTCGCCGTGCTCGGCCGCAACGGCATGGGCAAGACGACCCTGCTTGCGACCCTTGCGGGCCAGACGCGGCGCTATGACGGTCGCATCCGCATGGGCGGCACGGATGTGACCGCGCTGCCGAGCGCCTCGCGTGCCATGCGGGGTCTTGGCTTCGTGCCCCAGGCGCGTTGCGTCTTCCCGACGCTGACCGTCGAGGAGAACCTGTTCGTCGGCCTCAAGAACCGTCCCAAGGCCGCCATACAGGAAGCCTACGACATGTTTCCGCGCCTTCATGAGCGACGGCGCAATCTCGGCAGCCAACTTTCGGGCGGCGAGCAACAGATGCTGTCGACGGCGCGTTCCATCCTCGGCCGACCTTCGGTCCTGCTTCTCGACGAGCCTCTGGAGGGGCTGGCACCGGTCATCTGCGAGGAACTGATGAAGGCTTTCGCTGAGCTGGCAAAGACCGGCGACATGACCATCCTGCTGGTCGAGCAACGCATCCAGAGCGCGCTCGATTTTGCCGATCAGGTGATCGTGCTTGAGCGAGGACGCATCGCCTGGAGTGGAACGCCCGAGGCGCTCGCCAGAGATCACGACGCGGTTGAACGGCTGCTGGGAGTGGGCGGCCTGCACTGAACCGGAAACGGCTTATTTCGGTTCGTGCCCGGGGACATCGAGACGGCTGCGCTCACGCTCGTAGTAGCGTGCGAGCGGCGGCAAGGCATTCTTCAGTTGGTCGAAGACCGCGTCATCCGCCAGAAGCGCGCCATCATACTTGGCTTGCACGAAGGACCGGTGCCGCTCGAGCGCTTCCTTTTTGGCGCCGACGGCGACGGTGAAGACGGGCGAGACGGTGCTGCGTCCCTTGACGGTAATCCGGTCGAGCTCGGCGATCGGGAAGGTCTTTTCCACAAGACGCGCGGTCTCCTCGCCAAGGAGAAGCGAGATGCCGTAGTCCTTGGAAGCCCCTTCGAGACGCGAAGCGAGATTGACCGCATCGCCGAGGGCGGAATAGTCGAAGCGCTGGTGTGAGCCCATGTTGCCGACGACGCATTCGCCAGTGTTGATGCCGATGCCGATCCGCAACGTTTGGGCCGCACGCCGCTCTCGCTTCGCCTCAGCTTCCAATTCCTCGTTGACCCGTGCGAGCGCCGCAAGCATGTCGAGCGCTGCGCGCACCGCGTGAATGGCGTGATCGGGGTCGTCGAGTGGGGCGTTCCAGAAGGCCATGAGACAGTCGCCGATGTATTTGTCGATGGTGCCTCCCTGCTTCAGCACAGCATCCGACAGCGGCGTCAGCAGGCGGTTGACGAGCGTCGTCAGCCGCTCCGGATCGTCCTTCATCTCCTCGGCAATGGTAGTGAAGCCGCGGATATCGCAAAAGAGGATCGACAGTGTCCGCCGCTCGCCGCCGAGCTTCAGATGCGACGGGTCTTTCGCCAGTCGTTCGACAAGGGCGGGGGAAAGGTACTGCTGAAAGGCGCGGGTGATTTCGCGGCGCCGTCGGCGCTCTTCGGCATAGTCCAGCCCGGCCTGGCCGGCGGCCACCGCCCCGAAGGCGAGCCCCGGGCCGAGCGGCGAGAGGAAGACATGTCCGAGGCGCATGGTCACATAGCTTGCGAGAACAATGAGGCTCAGTGCGACCATGGTGTATCCGAGCGTGCGCCACCCTGTTGTTGTGAGCACCGCGAAGGCGGCGAGGATCGCCGCAAACGCGATCGCCGCGATCACAACGGGCCGTGGAGCCCGCTGGATGTAGAGTTCGTGCGCAAGGTTGTCGTAGATCGTCGCCTGCATCTCGACGCCGGAGACGAGCTTGTTCGAATGGACGGTATCGGACGTCGCGAAAGCGTCGGCGCCGCCATCGGCAATCGATGGCGCGTTCTGCAGGCTGAGCCCGACCAGGACCACCCGATCGCGGAAGGTACCTTCCGGCAGGAAATTATCGGGATCGAGCGCCTGGTAGTAGGAGACGGTCGGATAGGTCCGCGCCGGTCCGAAGACCTGGATGAGGGCATCGGTCGGGGGAGGTTGCGTCCGCGTGCCGGCGATCCCGGCCAGAACGGCAGCAAAGCCGTCGGGGTAGTCCGGGACGGAGCGCAGCGTGCCGTCGCCACCAAGATTGACCGAGGCAATCCCGGTTCTGGCTCCCTTGGCGATGAAGCGGGCAAGTGGCTCGGTGCGCACGAACTGGTCGGCCTGCGGCGCTTCCACCAGCGTCTGGTCGCCGGCAAGGACGACGTCGGTATCAAGAGCTTTTTCCAGCTCATCGTCGTTTACCGGCTCAGCCGACGGCTCGGCGAAAATGACGTCCATGCCGATCGCGCGGGCGCCGGCCTTGCGTAGCGCTTCGATGAGGCGGGCGTGCAGTGCGCGTGGCCATGGCCACTGCCGGCCGATCTCGGCCATCGAGGGTTCGTCGATGGCAACGACGACGGGGCTGTATTCGGGTAGTGGCGGTGTGCCGAAGGTCGACAGATAGTCGAAGCTGCGCAATTCGTTGAGCAGCCAGGCATTGGACAAGGTCGTAAGCGAAAGCGCGATGCTGACGAAGGCGGCAAGACCCAGAAGCTTCAGCCGCCGCAGCTTGAGGCGACGAATATCCAACTGTCCGTATCGGCCGCCCGATGCCTGCACGGCGACGTGCTCCTTGATCAGAACCGCACCTTGACCGTGCCCTTGAACGTCGGTCCCCAGCCGGGAATGCCGCTTCTGAGCTCGAAGTCCTCGTCAAGCAGGTTGAACGCCGCCAGGTCGACTTCGATCTGCTTGTCGAAGGGCTCCCATTGCAGCGATGCGTCGAGCGTCCAGAAATCGTCAAGCGTTACCCCACCGGCCGGCCGCGAGCCGATATAGTTTGCGGCGATCGTCGCCTTGACATTGGCGGTGTTCACCCAGGTCAGCGCGACCTGGCCGGTGTTTTCGGGTACGAAGAGAAGTTCGTCCAACTGGTTGACGGTGTGCTCCTTGACGTCGGCCTCCGTATGGGCGGCCGTCAGGGAAAGGCCGAAACCGTGGCCGATCGCAAAGTTCGCGGTCGCCGCGACCCGATCCAACCCCACTTTGGCATAGTCCAGATTGATGGGGGACAGCGGGACATTAAGCGACAGCTCGCGCACCTCCTGGTGCTGGTAGTCGAGCGCGGTGAAAAGCCAGTTGTTCCACTCCGCGTCCCAGCGGAATGCCAGAGTGTCGGCGTAACCTTCTGCACCGAAGCGAAGCTGGTTGGGCTGCAGGGCGACGATTCCGATCGGAGCGAGAGTGGCGACATCAAAGTTCAAGCCATCGCGCATGGCGGCGGCCCTCAACCAATGGCCCTCCGCGGGCGCCCAGGCGATGCCGAGCTTCGGTTCGAGCCTGATGTTGCCGTCGTTGGCATCCTCGATATAGCGGGTAAACAGCGCGCCTTCTGCCTTCAGGTCCGGCGTGATTTCGTAGATTGTATCGATATAGGCCTTGCCGACGGTCTGCGTCGCTGACGTCGAGCCGGATCCGATGAAGGGTGTGTTGTTGCTGCCGACCCTCATCGCAAACGGATCGAAGATGTCGAACGAACTGTTGGAGCGAACAACGCCGCCTTCGATCCCGTAGCGCCAGGTGAAGTCGCCGTCTTCGTAGAGGTGGTTGATGGCGGCGATATAGGTTCTCTGCTTTTCCTCGCTGCGGCTCGTCGCGAGGTCCGGAAGCCCGACGCGCGAGGCGCTGACCTTCTCGTTTTCCAAGATATCCAGATCGGAAAAGAAAAGGGCGGCATTGGCGACGTTGCGATAGCCGAAGGTGTGGCTCCAGGCGACGCCGGACAAAAGGCGATCGGCCTTGTCGTCAAGGAGGTTATCGAGGCTCGTGGTCGGATAGTCGAGGACACTCTTGTCGTCATCGAACTTGCCGTAATTGGCATAGGCGACGATCCGGTCGTCCGGTGTCGGCGAGGCGGTCAGATAGCCGTTGCCGCCGAGCAGGCGCGTTTCGCGCTCGATCGCCAGACCCTGCCCGATGTCAATGGTATCGCGTGGCTCCTCCCAATGGAGGTTGCCGTAGACGCTGATCGGGAAGGGCGAAAAGGTGAGGCCACGCAGTTCCGCCTCGCCGATCCAGCCGGTGTGATCGTTGTCGGCGATGACGCCACCGCCCAAGGCGGCTTCGAAGAACGGTCGCTGGACTATGTTGGCCGTGCGTTCGCGGCTTGCCAGCATATGCGGTTCGATCAGCAGGCCCTGGAAGAATGCGGAGAAGCTCTGCGGGTTGGCGCTGTTGACGACCGGGCTGCCGTCGAAATCATAGTCGTTGAACAGCGGGTTGACGCTGCCGCGGATCGCCTGGTCGACATAGCTCGATCCCGTGAATGGATCGAAGACCACATCACCGTAATATTGCCCCCACGCATTCAAACCCTGCAGCCGGAAGGCGTCGTTGAGCGTCGAACCGGCGTCCTGGTTGGCCCCAAGCGGCGCACTTTCGCCGCCGCGCGCCCGGGTCCGGCGCATGAGCTCCTGCGCGTAGCGGATGGCCGCATCGGAATCGTATTCATCGATCGCGATTGCAGTTCGCACCTGTGCAATCACCGGATCGTTCGGATCGAGGCGATCGGCATTGTCGAGCGCCTGCGCGGCGGGGATGCGGTCGCCCTTTTCGTAATAGGCGCCCGCCAGCAGCAATTGGGCGTTGGAATAGGCGGGATTGGCGGTCGAGCCCGCGAGCAGGTCGTTCAGAGCCTTGTCCAGCTCGCCCGTCTGCATGTAGTAGCGCCCGCGGGCGACGAGAGTGATGTCGAAGGACGGATCGGCGGCGAGGGCCGCGTCGATCTCAGCCTTCGCCTCTTTCATCCGGCTTTCATCGAGATAGAGGATCGAGAGATTGGCGTGGTAAAGTGGATCTGCCGGGTCGAGTTCGACTGCTTTGCGGAATGCTCTTTCGGCGCCGCGATTGTCGCCCCGATCGCTCTTCGCCAAGCCTATCCAGTTCCAGATGGACGCGTCGCCAGGCGTGATTTCTACGGCGCGCTCAAGGTCCGCCAGTGCGCCGCGCCGATCATTTTCAATGAGCAAACGATACTTGGCCCGCGATTCAAGTGCGGTTGGATCGTCGGGATCGTTCGCAAGCGCCTTTTCAATGCCATCGCGCATTTCGTCGCGATCGTCGAGCAGCATGGCAAATTGCGCGCGCGCCGCCGGAAGGAACGGATCGTTGGGATATTGCCTTTCCGCTTTCTTGATCGTCGCAATTGCCGCCCGGATGTCGGTGCGGAAGCCCGCGGTCCAGGCCGCGGCAAAGGCGCCGTAAGGCCCCGCCGCCTGAGACGGTGGCTCCTCGACCCGATCCGGATTTGCCAGAGCGCGTGCAAAGTAGCCGCCATAGGCAGCGACAGAGCGGCGATTGGCGTCGAGCCCGGGGGCGGCCTTGGCAAAGAGCTGCGCTGCATCGCTGTAGCGGTTCTCGGAGCCGGCAATCAGCGCTTCGACAAGATAGGCGCGCGCGGCTTGAGATCGGCTAAGGCCCAGACGCCGAGCCTGCTGAAGCGCAGCCGCGGCCTGCGCGCGTCCGTCGAACTGCAATCGGATTTCGGCGAGCGTCAGCCAATCTTCCGCCGAACGGGACGCCTCTGGCTGGGCTTCGATCCGTTCGCGCTGATTGCGCATGTCACGCACCTTGAGCGATGTCGGCGGCATCAAGGCGAACGCATCTCGCAGCGACAGATGGAAGAGCATCTGTTCGCGGTCCTTCGGCGTCACGACCACGACCTTGGACGGCGCCTTGCCGATCGCCGCGACTGCGCCTTCGCCTTGAGCGACGGTGACGCTGCCGAGTTCGTTGCTGAGTTCGACCACGCCTTCAAGGACGGTCAGCGAGGTCGTGTCGCCGGCAACCGTCAGCGTCCAGTCGGTACCACGAATGGCGGCGGTGGCCGCGGGCGTGTCGATGGTGAGGCCCTGGCCGCCGCGTTCCGCACGTGCCCAGATCGTGCCCGACTGCAGTTCGAGATTGGTGTCGCCATCCGCCCCCATGCGCTTGACGCGCAGCGCCGTGTTGCGGCCGAGCCGGATCTGCGTGTGGTCGGAAAAGAGAACCGCAAGTGCACCGGTTGCGTTGGTGCGCAGCACGTCACCGGAAAGCAGATCCTGGGCGAGGTCGACGAAGCGCCAGTTGGAGACGTCGACGAAGCGAACTTCCTCGCCGGATTTGCGGGCGATCACCGATCCGGCAACGGGCGGCGTTCGCTGAACCGGTTCAGCGAATACTATGCTCGGACAGAGTATCGCTGCCGTAGCAAGCCATACCCGAAGTCTTTGCCGCCCCATCTTTGTTACCGTCTCCACCCCGCCATGGATTCAGTGAATTTCGACCAGGTCAAAGTCAATAGTGTTCGAATATTCTAAGTTGTTTTCCAAGCAATGTGTCTTATTCGGGAAACAGCTTCCGCCAACCCTATTCGCGCGGCTGCAACATTTGGGCACCGAATGAGGAAGGGCGCCCAATGGGCGCCCTTCGAATTGCCGCGCGTGGCGGGCGATTATTGTCCGTCTCGAAGAATCAAACGGAAGCTTTTACACGCTCCCAGGCATTCATCAGGTGACGGCCGAGAACCTCGGAGAGCTTTGCCTTGTCGCGGGCTTCGAGCGCGACGATCATTTCTTCATGTTCGGCAACGGCTGCCGCCCATTTCTCGGGCCCCTCGTGGCCGATGAAGCGGATGCGCTTCAGCCGTGTCTGCAGAATGCCATGCATATCGGCCAAGGCGGCGTTTGCCGCCAGCTGGACGATGGCGGAATGGATCTGCTGGTTGAGCTTGTAATACTGCAGCCGGTCGCCAGCGTTGTAGCGCTGGACCATCTCGTCGTGAAGTGCGCGCACTTCGGCGATGCCGGCATCGCTTGCCGCCTCGCAGGCGAGCTTGCCGGCAAGCTCCTCCAGCGTCTGCAGGACCGTCAGCATGTCGTGCACGTCCTTGGCGCTGAAGCGCTTGACGACGGCGCCGCGGCTCGGAACGAGCTCCACCAGTCCCTCGCTCGCCAGATACTTGATGGCCTCGCGCAGCGGCGTGCGGGACACGCCGAGCTGCTCGCCGAGTTGGCCTTCGTGCAGGCGGGTGCCCGGCGACAGGTCGCCCTCGATGATCATGTCGCGCAGGTGGCTGACCAGCGTGTCGTGCAGTGCCGTGCGCCTGATCGGGCCGGGGCCGCCATCCGGCCGTCTCTCCAGTGATGTGATTTCGTTCATTGTTTTGCTTCTGCACCTGGCGACTCGGCGTCGACCATCTGTTCCCGTTCGCGCCGATTGAATCAGCGCTGTCTCATTAAAGCATGGAGACCGGCCGTTCCATCGTCAACAGAAAATGCTGCATACAGAATACAAAAGACTTGATGCAGAATTTTGAATAACGTATGACGGTAGCCGAAAGAATGAAGCGGAGGACATCTCACATGACGACCAACGGTGCTGCCGGTAACGGCGCGCGTCCTGTCATCGCGCTCGCCATGGGCGATCCCGCGGGTATCAGCCCGGAGCTCACGGCAAAGCTGCTGGCGCTTTCCGATATCCGTGAAGCCGCACACATCATCACCATTGGCGATCGCAGGATCCTGGATGAGGGTGCCAAGGCTGCCGGCGTGACACTCGACCTCGAGTCGTCGACGCTTGAGGATTTGGAAAAAGCCGGCACGTCGCGTCACGTTTTCGTCGATCTCGCGCATCTTGATCCTGCCGACGTCGTGCGCGGCGAGGCGACGCTTGCGGGCGGCACCTTTGCGACCTGCAACTTCCGCACCGCGCTCGAACTGGCGCATGCGGGCAAGGCCGACGCCGTCTGCTTCACGCCCTTCAACAAGAAGGCCATGCGTTTCGCCTACCCGGGCTATGACGACGAAATCCGCTTCGTTGCGGACGTCCTCGGCTTCACCGGCAAGGTTCGCGAGTTCAACGTTCTCGAAAAGGTCTGGAACGCACGGGTCACCTCCCACATTCCGCTTAAGGAAGTCGCCGACAACCTGTCAGTTGACGGCATCATCGCCGAGCTGGAGTTGACCCAGGCTTGCCTCAAGGAGGCGGGCTACGAAGAGGCGAAGATCGCGGTTGCCGGTCTCAACCCGCACGCCGGCGACGGTGGTAGCTTCGGCATGGAAGAGATCGATATCATCGAGCCGGCCGTCGAGAAGGCGAAGTCGCTCGGTTTCAACGTCGAGGGGCCGTTCCCGGCCGATACCGTTTTCGGTCGCGCGCTGAAGGAAGGCTACAACGCCGTCCTCACCATGTATCACGACCAGGGCCAGATCGCCATGAAGCTGATGGGCTTCGACAAGGGCGTGACCATGATGGGCGGCCTGCCTTTCGCGCTCTGCACGCCGGCCCATGGCACCGCCTATGACATCGCCGGCAAGGGCATTGCCGACGTCGGCGCCAGTCGCGAAGCGCTGCTGCTTGCCGTGCGCATGGCGAAGAAAAAGGCGGCGCTCAAGGCTGCCGCCTGATTTCGCACGCTTTCACGCAATAACGGCGCAGGAGGAGGTCTTGCGCCGCAGAACCACAAAAACGGGAGGACCCGACTTGAAGAATACCGTCTCCATCGCATGCATCATGGCAGCCGTCTTCGGCGTTGCTGCTCCGGCCGCAGCCTTCGAACCCGAGCGCCCAGTTGAATTCGTCGTCACGGCAGGTCCGGGCGGCGGCACCGACATCTTCGCCCGCACGATCCAGGCGATCATCGGCAAGTACGAACTGATGAAGGCCCCGGTCGTCGTTACCAACAAGGGCAGCGCCGGTGGTGCCGAAGGTTTCGTCTACACGGCGACCAACAAGGGCGACGCCTACAAGCTCGCTTTCGGCACCAACAACGCTTACCTGCTGCCTGTCCGCGCCAAGGTTCCCTACAAGGCGGACGACCTGACGCCGGTCGCGGCGCTCGCTTCCGACGAATTCGTTCTCTGGGTAAACGGCAAGGCCTCCTACAACACCGCAGCAGATTTTGCCGCCAAGGCGAAGGAAGGCGGCCTGAAGATCGGCGGCAGCCAGTCGAAGGACGTCGACCAGATCCTGACGTCGATGATCAACGAGGCGACCGGTGCTACGATCAACTACATCCCGTTCAAGAGCGGCGGTGAAGCAGCCGTCCAGCTTGCCGGTGAGCACCTCGACGCCAACGTCAACAATCCGAGCGAAAACCTCGGCCAGTGGCAGGCCGGCATGGTCAAGCCGCTCTGCGTCTTCAAGAGCGTCAAGCTTTCGAACGAAACGAAGGTTGCCGGCGACAAGGCCTGGAGCGATATCCCGACCTGCAAGGAATCGGGCATCGCCATCGACAACTACTCCATGCCGCGCACCGTCTGGCTGCCGGCCGGCGTTGACCAGGATGTGGTCAAGTTCTATGCGGACCTGATGCGCAAGGTTTCGGAAACGCCGGAATGGGCAAAGTACCTCGCCGACACCTCGCAGTCGCCGTCCTACATCTCCGGTGACGACTTCAAGGCCGCCATCGAAATGGATGGTGCTGCCGTCGGCGAAGTGCTGAAGCGCGAAGGCTGGCTCGCCAACTAAGGGCGGGACAATGAGACGGGTGCCTTCAGGCGCCCGTCGTTCGCTTTGAAAGGTCACGATCATGAGCGAGAACAGTGCGAATGGGGTCTCCCGCTTCGCGGTTGAGCTTGGCGTTGCTGCCCTGACCGGCGCCTTTGGTGCTGCGGTCTGCTACGGATCTCTCGATATCGGTGCGGGATGGACCGAATTCGGGCCGGAAGCCGGTTACTTTCCCTTTTATGTCGGCCTTTTGATCCTACTCGGAAGCGCTGTGAACGCGATCCACGCTTTCGTCAAGCATCGCGGCACGGGCGAGATCTTCATCGACGGCCACCGCGCCAAGGTGATCTCGTCGTTCCTGTTGCCGCTGATCGCTTTTGCCGGCGTTTCCGCGTGGCTCGGCCTCTATGTCGGCACGGCGCTCTACATCGCAGGAACGATGTTGTTCCAGGGTCGCTACAAATGGTGGATCGCGCTGCCGTCCGGCGTCGCCGTCTCGCTGTTCTTCTTCATCGTATTCGAAATCGGTTTCAAGGTTCCGCTGCTCAAGGGACCGGTCGAGGCCTGGTTCGGGATCTACTGATCCCGACCGCCCACGTTTTCCCGGGAGGAACAACATGGAAAATATCGGTCTCCTGATCGATGGCTTCGGCCACATCCTCAGCTGGAACCACATCCTGCTGATGATGGTCGGCGTCACGCTCGGCATTCTGGTCGGCGTGCTGCCAGGCCTCGGCGCGCCGAACGGCGTGTCGCTGCTGTTGCCGCTGACCTTCTCGATGGACCCGATCTCCGCCATCATTCTGCTCTCCTGCATGTATTGGGGCGCACTTTTCGGCGGGTCGACCACATCGATCCTTTTCAACATTCCCGGCGAGCCTTCGTCGGTGGCCACCACCTTCGACGGCTACCCGATGGCGAAAGCAGGCCAGGCAAGCCGAGCGCTGACGCTCGCCTTCGTGTCCGCCGGTATCGGCGCGCTCGCCGGCGTCGTCATGATCACGCTGCTCTCCGGCTGGGTCGCGAACTTTGCGCTACGCTTTTCGTCGCCGGAATATTTCGCGGTCTATTTCCTCGCCTTCGCAAGCTTCATCTCCATGGGCGCGCAATCGCCTTTCAAGACGCTCGTCTCGATGATGCTCGGCTTTGCGCTGGCCTCGATCGGCATGGACACGATCTCCGGCGATCTGCGGCTAACCTTCGACATCCCGACCCTTATCAAGGGCGTCAGCTTCCTGATCGCTGTCATGGGCCTGTTCGGCATCGGCGAATTGCTGCTGACGACGGAAGAAGGCTTGCGCTTCGAGGGCATCAAGGCGCGCGTCAAGCTCGTCGAGATCGGCCGTACGCTGATCGAGATCCCGCGCTACTGGTTCACGATCCTGCGCTCGACAATCATCGGCATCTGGATGGGCATCACGCCTGCCGGCCCGACGGCGGCCTCCTTCATGAGCTACGGCGTTGCCCGCCGCTCGGCGCGCGACAAGTCGAAGTTCGGCAAGGGCGATCCGCGCGGCGTTGTGGCGCCCGAAACCGCCGACCACTCCGCCGGTACTTCTGCGCTGCTCCCGATGCTGGCGCTCGGCGTTCCCGGTTCGGCAACCGCTGCCGTGATGATGGGCGGCCTGATGATCTGGGGCCTCACACCCGGCCCGATGCTTTTTACCGAGCGCCCGGATTTCGTTTGGGGCCTGATTGCCTCGATGTATCTCGGCAACGTCGTCGCCGTCTTCCTGGTGATCGCCACAGTGCCCCTTTATGCGTCGATCCTGCGTGTGCCCTTTGCGATCATCGGCCCGATCATCGTCGCCGTCATTTTCTCCGGCGCCTACCAGGTGGCGAACTCGGTCTCCGACATTTTTCTGGTCATCGGCTTCGGCGTGCTCGGCTATGTCTTCAAGAAGCTTGACTATCCGCTGGCGCCGCTGGTGCTCGCCATGGTGCTCGGCGACAAGGCCGAGGATGCCTTCCGCCAGTCGATGCTTCTCTCCGGCGGCAGCCTGAACATCTTCTGGTCGAACCCGCTGGTTTCGTCTCTGATGGCACTCGCCCTTGCGCTTCTGCTGTCGCCGCTTGTCTTCGGGCTGGTCGGCCTGGTTCGCAAGCGCAAGCATGATGCGGCCCACCCGCATGGTGACGGCAGCGCGGCGGCTTGACGGAGCCGCCGCATCCCCGACCTCGTACAATTTCAGGAAAAGCTTGAAGCGGCTTTCCCTTCGCAGTTGCGTTGCTTCAAAGAATTGGATCATTTCATCGTTTCGCTGAAACGATGAAATGATCGGGAGAATGGTGAGGAGAGAGCCATGGCGAACACAACGCGCAAATGGACCCGTGAAACCTGGCCGATCGCAGCTGCGATGATCCAGTATCCGAACGTGATGGCGGACGGCAGTTCGGTGCAGGATCAGTCTGTCGAACAATGGGCCGAAACGCTGGCCGACGTCGTCGATGCCGGGTTCACCGAACTCGACCCCACAGACAGCTGGATCCGGCTCGCTGACCTTTCGCCGGCACGACTCGACAGTTTCGTCAAGCTCACCCGCGACCTAGGACTCACCATGCCGGCGATCTCGACCTCGCGGCGCAGCGTGATCGATCCCGAGCATGGTGACGCGTACCTCGCCTACGGGCACAGGGTCATTGAAACCGCAGCGGCTATCGGTGCGGACTCCGTTTCTTTCGGCTTCTTTGGCCCGCTGACCGACGCGCAAAAGAAAGCGCTCTGGTTCTGGACGGTCGACGGCGTGAAGAACCCTGAGGATCCCGCCATTTGGCAAAAGGCGGTTCAGCGTATTCGGGAGCTCGGCCGTCATGCGGAGGAACTCGGAATCGAGCTGGCGCTCGAAATGTACGAGGATACCTATATCGGCTCCGCCGACAGTGCCGTGCGCTTCGTCACCGATGTTGGATTGGCGAATGTCGGCATCAATGCGGATCTCGGCAACCTCGTTCGCCTGCACCGTCCGGTCGAGCACTGGCAGCAGATGATGGCCAAGGTCGCGCCATTCGCGAAGTACTGGCACGTCAAGAATTACTACCGCACCGAGGACGAAACGTCGGGCCTAGTAGTCACGCACCCGGCGCCACTGGAGTTCGGTGTGATCAATTACCGCGCCGCGATCCGCATGGCGCTTGCCCATGGCTTCAACAGCCCGTTTCTCTGCGAACATTACGGCGGCGACGGTCTCTCCGTCAGCGCCGCCAATCGGGATTATCTGAGGCGCATCCTGCCTCGCGAATAAGGGAAGAGACGCGATGACCACAATCTTTGACGCACCGGAAGAATTTGCGACGACTGCGCTTGCCGGCTTCAGCTCGATCTATGCACGCAACGTCCGTCTCATGAAGGGCGGCGTCGTTCGCTCGACCAAGGTGCCAAAGGGCAAGGTCGCCGTCGTCATCGGCGGCGGCTCCGGACACTATCCCGCCTTTGCCGGCTATGTCGGTCCGGGCATGGCGGATGCGGCTGTTGCCGGCGATGTCTTCGCCTCTCCCTCGACTGCGGCCGTTGCCCGCGTCTGCCGCCAGGCTGATCAGGGCGGTGGCGTGCTGCTCGGCTTCGGCAACTATGCCGGCGACGTGCTCAACTTCGGTGTCGCCGCCGAACGCCTGCAGGCCGAGGGCATCGACGTGCGTATCGTGCCGGTGACGGACGACGTTGCCAGCGCCTCGGCCGAAACACCGGCCAAGCGCCGCGGTATCGCCGGCGACCTCGTCGTCTTCAAGATCGCGGGTGCTGCAGCCGAAGCCGGCCTCAACCTGGATGAGGTCGAGCGCGTCACGCGTCTCGCCAATGACCGCACCGTGTCTTTCGGCGTCGCCTTTGGCGGCTGCACGCTTCCGGGCGCCAAGGCGCCGCTCTTCACCGTGCCGAAGGGCGAGATGGCGCTTGGTCTCGGCATCCACGGTGAGCCGGGCGTCAGTGAAGAAAAGATGGTTTCGGCAAGCGAGTTCGCCAAGCTTCTGGTCGGCAAGCTGCTGGCCGAACGCCCGACGGATGTTCGCAAGGTTGCGCCGCTTTTGAACGGTCTCGGTTCGACCAAGTATGAAGAGCTCTTCGTCCTCTGGGTGGCGATCGAAAAGGAACTGAAGGCGGCGGGCCTCGAGATCGTCGATCCTGAATGCGGCGAATTCGTCACCAGCCTGGACATGCAGGGATGCTCGTTGACACTGATGTGGTTGAACGATGAGCTTGAGACCTATTGGCGCGCGGCGTGCGATGCGCCAGTGCTGCGCAAGGGCACGATCATCGCATCAGAGCCCGCGACCGACGAGATCAAGGATGAGGACGGCCCGCAGACCTTCGCTCCCGCATCCGATGCTTCAAAGGCGAGCGGCAAGTGCATTGCCCGACTGATCGGCGAGATTGCCGAAGCGTTGAAGCAGGCGGAAGACGCACTCGGCCGCATCGATGCCTTCGCTGGTGATGGTGACCACGGCCAGGGCATGCGCCGCGGTTCGGCCTCAGCCGACGAGGCGGCAAAGACGGCGGTCGCGGCTGGCGCCGGCGCTGCAAGCGTCCTGGCGGCTGCAGGTGATGCCTGGGCGGACCGCGCTGGCGGCACGTCCGGTGCGATCTGGGGCCTGTTGCTGCGTTCGTGGAGCAACGCCTTCGACGACGAGAGTGCGCCTTCGGACGCCGCCATCGTCGATGGTGCACGCCGCGCACTAGATGGCGTCACGCGCCTCGGCCGCGCGCGCGTCGGCGACAAGACGCTCGTCGATGCGCTGGTGCCGTTTGTCGAAACGCTGGAGCGCGAGTTTGCCGCCGGCAATCGCCTGATCGAAGCGTGGAAGGCTGCAGCCAGGGCCGCAACCGAAGCGGCCGAGGCAACCTCCAGCCTGACGCCGAAGCTCGGCCGGGCCCGCCCGCTCGCCGAAAAGAGCATCGGCCATCCGGATGCCGGCGCAGTGTCGCTGGCGCTGACGGCACGTGTTGCCGACGGGTTCCTGACGCAAGCTGCAAAGGCCTGACGTCGCCAAACCTGCGATCGGGCGCCGACAGGTCCGTCCGATCGCAATCTCTCGCGTGCAAGTGCCTCTCACCGGGCCGAATCCTTCGCCCGCGAGCGCGGTCGCCCTCCGTATTTGGGCGATGCAAACTCAGCCAGGCGTGCGCTCGGCGTGGCTTTTTCAACACAATCTCTGGTCATCGTTGGGAAAACCCCACCAATTTTCTCGGCTAACCAAAGCCTGCCATGGAATTGCCCGAAGGCAGGCTATGGCTTTGTTTTCCTGCAGCGTGCGCAATGTGCTTGAGTTCGTGTGCCGCCGGTCAAATGCCAATCATTTCTGACGTTCCGAGAAGGAGACAAGAATGAAAAAGAGTTTTGCCGTGAAGGTGTCCGCAGCGTCTCTGGTTCTCGCTGGCGCGATGGCCGCAAACGCAGCCGATCTCGCGATTGTCCAACCGCAACCTGAGCCGGACACCAGCAATGGCGTCAAGATCGGCTATCTCGATTGCAACATCGCCGGCGGCGTCGGCTACGTGCTCGGCTCCGCCAAGGAAGTCGATTGCGTCTTCCGCTCGACGATGGGAGCTGAGGCTTCCGACCATTATTCGGGCGCCATCCGCAAGATGGGCGTCGATGTCGGCTTCACGACGCAGAGCCGTCTGATCTGGGCCGTGTTCGCGCCGACCGCCGGCTACCACCGCGGCTCGCTCGGTGGTCTCTATCAGGGCGCAACGGCGGAAGCGACCGTGGGCGCCGGCATTGGTGCCAACATCCTCGTTGGCGGGACCTCCGGTTCAATCCATCTGCAGACCGTCAGCTTGACCGGCCAGATCGGCCTCAACCTTGCCGCCACCGGCACCTCGATGACGCTGACGGCCGTCAACTAAAGTCGATTGGTCAGCCCCGTTGCACCTCCCACAACGGGCTCCACAAGACCTGAGGTGACAACAAAGGCATCGTACGCTTTCACCGCGCGCGGTGCCTTTGCATTTTGATCTGTTGCCATCAGCAGATTCGCGTTTAAGGAAGGCGGCCAGGAGTTATGCCGCCAGAGGGCCGAGCATCGAGGGGTCGGATTGAAGAAAAGCCTTTGCCTGGGCGTTGTAGCCCTTTGCCTCGCATCCGCACCTCCGACCGCTTTTGCAGAGTGGCAGGCGGTCGAGAAGGAAGCGCCCTACGTAATCTCTGGACAGACCGGCGCGGAACTTTATGCCTCGATCGGCGAACGGGGGCCGAAGGCGGGGATGGGCCGGGCGATCGCCCACACCAATTTCAAGCTGACCTGGACGCGGAAATACGAGGAACAGGGCGGCGCCTGCGTGCTGACGACCGCAAAGCCGAAGCTGATCATCACCTATACGTTGCCGAAACCGGCAAGGTCTCTGCCGTCAGGTGTCCGCGAGAACTGGGAAGTCTTCATCGACGGCGTGCGCAAGCATGAACTCGTGCATGGCGACTTCATCAAAGAGATGGTGCGCGCGATCGAGCAGGCGACACTGGGGCTGACGGTTCCCGACGACCCTAAATGCCGCAAGATCAGGACAGTAATGACCGAGCGCCTCGGCGCACTCTCAAAAACGCAGCGGCAGCGCAGCCGTGATTTCGACCAGGTCGAGCTGACTGCCGGCGGTAACATTCACCAGTTGATCTTAAGGCTGGTGAACGGGCCGTAGCGACGGCCAGTAGCTGGAGACGATGCCGAGCAACCCGGCATCGTCTGTTGTCGAAGGACTAGGCGTAACGCACGAGAAATTCTTCCGCCGTCAGTTCGCGGAAATCATCAAGCGCGCGGCGGAGGCGCTGGTGGTCCCAGTCCCACCACGAAAGGGCGTCCATGCGCTCGCCGATGCCCTCGTTGAAGCGGGCGCGGATGAGCTTGGTCGGTACGCCGCCAACGATCGTGTAGGGCTCGACGTCCTTCGAGACGACGGCACCCGCGCCGATAACGGCACCATTGCCGACGGTGACGCCCGGAAGAATCGTGGCGCCGTGGCCGATCCAGACGTCGTGGCCGATCGTCACCCGGTTCGACCGTCGCCAGGCGAAAAGGTCATGGTCGAGCTCGGTATCGTCCCAATAATTGGGCGCGCGGTAGGTGAAATGGTGCAGGGTTGCCCGCCAGGTTGGATGGTTGGTGGCGTTGATGCGCACGGCTGCGGCAATGTTGACGAACTTGCCGATCGTCGCGCACCAGATCGAGCCGTCCTGCATGATGTAGGAGTAGTCACCGAACTCGACCTCGTCGAGCCGAGAGCGCTCCTGGACCTCGGTGTAGCGGCCGAGCGTCGAATTGTTGACGCTCGCCGTCGGATGGATGAAGGGCTCGAGCCCGAGTTTCTGGCTCATGCGGCAGCCTTTCGGGGCGAGAAGGCCGATACGTCGAGGATGCGGTCGGCAACCGCGTCGCGCACTTCCTCATCATGGAAGATGCCGATCAGCGCCGTGCCCTTGGCCTTTTTCCCGGCAATCAGTTCGACCACGACGGCACGATTCTTCGCGTCGAGCGAGGCTGTCGGCTCGTCGAGAAGCAGGATCCGGTGGTCGGTGATGAAGCCGCGGGCAATGTTGACGCGCTGCTGTTCGCCGCCGGAGAAGGTGGCCGGCGGCAGGCTCCAGAGTTCGCGCGGCAGGTTGAGCTTGCTCAGGAGTTCGGCCGCATGCGCGCGTGCTTCCTCGATCGGGGTGCCGCGCGCATGCAAGGGTTCAGCGACGATGTCCAGCGCCGAAACGCGGGGCACGACGCGCAGGAACTGGCTGACGTAGCCGAGCGTGGTGCGACGAACTTCGAGCACCGTGCGCGGTTCGGCCGTTGCGAGGTTCACGAGCTTGCCGTCGTGATCCATCAGGATCTGGCCTTCGTCGACGCCGTAATTGCCGTAGAGCATTTTCAGGATCGAGCTCTTGCCAACACCGGATGGGCCACCGAGAACGACGCATTCGCCCGCTTTGACCGAGAACGAGACGTTGGCGACGACCGGTCGGCGCACGCCATCACGCAGATGCATGGTGAAGCTTTTTGCGACTTCAGAAACAACGAGAGGAGTTGCCATGGTTCTTACTTTCCTTTGCCCATGATCCTGACCGAAAACGGATTTTCACTTTTCGGGATCATGCGTCAGACCTGCAGGATCGAGGAGACGAGGAGCTGGGTATAGGGCTCGCGCGGATCGTCGAGCACGCGGTCGGTCAGCCCCTGTTCGATGACCGCGCCGTCCTTCATCACCATCATGCGGTGGGAAAGAAGGCGGGCGACGGCGAGATCGTGGGTGACGATGATGGCGGCAAGCCCGAGGTCGTGCACGAGACCACGCACCAGATCGAGCAGGCGCGCCTGAACCGAGACGTCGAGGCCGCCGGTTGGCTCGTCCATGAAGACGAGACGGGGGGAGGTGACGAGGTTGCGGGCAATCTGCAGGCGCTGGCGCATGCCGCCGGAAAACGCGCGCGGTTGGTCGTCGATGCGGTCGATGCCGATCTCCACCCGCTCCAGCCAGTCGCTCGCGGCGGCGCGGATGTTGCCGTAGTGGCGGTCGCCGACGGCCATCAGCCGTTCGCCGACATTGGCACCGGCCGAGACCGTCATCCTCAGACCATCGGCCGGGTTCTGGTGCACGAAGCCCCAGTCGGTACGCATCAGGAAGCGACGCTCGGCCTCGCCCATGTGGGCAAGGTCGCGGTACTGGCCATCGCGCATGTGGTATTCGACGATGCCCGAGGTCGGCATCAGCCGGGTCGACAGGCACGAGAGCAGCGTTGTCTTTCCGGAGCCGGATTCGCCGACGATTGCGAGCACTTCGCCTGGATAGAGTTCGAAGGAGACGTTGCGGCAGCCGATGCGGCTTCCGTAGAATTTCGAGACGTCGTTCACTTTGAGAAGCGGTACGGAACTCATTCTGCTGCCTCCTTTCGGGCAAGCATGTGACCTGCATGGCCGCAGGCGCGGCGGTCTTCGCAATGGTCGGTGTCGGAGCAGACGAACATGCGCCCGCCCTTGTCGTCGAGGATCACCTCGTCGAGATAGACGTCCTCGGCGCCGCAAAGTGCGCAGGGCTTGTCGAAGCTCTGGATCTCGAAGGGATGGTCATCGAAGTCGAGGCTGACGACGTCGGTATAGGGCGGAACGGCATAGATGCGTTTTTCGCGGCCGGCACCGAAAAGCTGCAGCGCTTCCGACATGTGCATCTTCGGATTGTCGAACTTCGGCGTCGGCGACGGATCCATGACGTAGCGGCCCTCGACCTTGACCGGATAGGCATAGGTCGTGGCGATATGGCCGTTGCGGGCGATGTCCTCATAGAGCTTCACATGCATCAACCCGTATTCTTCGAGCGCGTGCATCTTGCGTGTCTCGGTCTCGCGCGGCTCAAGGAAGCGCAAGGGTTCCGGGATCGGTACCTGGTAGACGAGCGTCTGGCCTTCCGAGAGCTTTTCCTCCGGGATGCGGTGGCGCGTCTGGATGATCGTCGCTTCCTTCGTCCGCGTGGTGACGGCGACATTGGCGACCTTTTGGAAGAAGGCGCGGATCGAGACCGCGTTGGTGGTGTCGTCGGCACCCTGGTCGATGACCTTGAGCACGTCTTCCGGTCCGAGGATCGAGGCGGTCACCTGCACGCCGCCGGTGCCCCAGCCATAGGGCATCGGCATTTCGCGCGAGGCGAACGGAACCTGGTAGCCGGGTATCGCGATCGCCTTCAGGATCGCGCGGCGGATCATCCGTTTCGTCTGTTCGTCCAGATAGGCGAAATTATAGGTGGCGAGGTCGTTCATTGCTGATTACCCTCAAAATAGTCGATCGGTGACGGAGCCAAGAATTGAGCGAGATACTCCCCTGGCTTGTTGTGGCTTTCATCGTTGGTGCCTACGTGGCCAACATATTCAGCGCTAAACCGGGGAAGGACGATGGAGGCGGCGAAGCCGGTGTCAGTTTCGCCGGAGAGGGCGGAGATTGCGGCGGTGGGGACGGTGGCGGCGACTGAACGTCCGCTGTCCATGTTGGTTTGGATGATCATTCTGCCGCCTCCCGCTTTTCCTTCGCGGTCTCGCCGGAGTTGGCCGCCTCGTAGTCCCGACGCATGCGGCGGACGAGATCGAGTTCTGCCTGGAAATCGACATAGTGCGGCAGCTTCAGATGCTCGACGAAGCCGGTCGCCTGCACGTTGTCGGCGTGCGAGATGACGAATTCCTGGTCCTGGGCGGGTGCGACGATATCCTCGTTGAACTCGTCTGTGCGGAGCGCCCGGTCGACCAGCGACATCGACATCGCCTTGCGTTCGCTTTGGCCGAAGACGAGGCCATAACCACGAGTGAACTGCGGCGGCTGCTTGGCCGAGCCCATGAACTGGTTGACCATCTGACATTCGGTGACGCGGATGGTGCCGAGCGAGACGGCAAAGCCGAGTTCGGGCAGGTCGAATTCGACCTCCACTTCGCCGATGCGCACTTCGCCGACGAAGGGGTGGGTACGGCCGTAGCCGCGCTGGGTCGAGTAGGCGAGCGCCAGCAGAAAACCCTCGTCGCCGCGGGCGAGCGCCTGCAGGCGCAGGTCGCGGGCCATCGGAAACTCCATCGGCTCGCGGGTGAGGTCGCCCATCACGTGGCCTTCGGGCATCTCACCGTCGCCCTCGATCAGACCTTCGCCATCGAGAATGTCGGAGACCCGCATGACGTGTTCGCCGGGCTCCTTGGTGGCCGGTTCGGCGACGGCTTCGTCGGCGATCAGCGACGGATCGAGCAGGCGGTGGGTATAGTCGAAGGTCGGGCCGAGAAGCTGCCCGCCGGGCAGATCCTTGTAGGTCGCCGACACCCGGCGCTCGACCTTCATATTGGCGGTGTCGACCGACTCGGAATAGCCGAAGCGCGGCAGCGTCGTGCGATAGGCGCGCAGGATGAAGATCGCCTCGATCATGTCGCCGCGCGCCTGGCGCACGGCAAGTGCGGCCAGCGCCCGGTCATAGAGCGAGGCTTCCGCCATCACCCGGTCGACGGCAAGGCCGAGCTGTTCGACCACCTGTTCGATGGTGATCGAGGGAAGGTTGCGATCGCCACGACGGCGGTCGGCGAGGAGGCGGTGCGCATTGGCAATGGCGGCTTCCCCGCCCTTGACGGCTACATACATGGATCACGCCTCCTTCGGCGAAAGACGGGTGGTGCGCGGCAGGCAGACAAGCGCGTCACCTGCGGTCAGCACGAGATCGACGCCGCGCGGGAAGATGGCGCGATTGGCGTTCCAGAACTCCAGAAACACGTCCGGCAGACCCTTTGGCGAAATCTCGACCTCGGTCTTGATGCCGGGGCCCTTGGCAACGAGAGGTGCGCCGTCTGCGAGCGCTTCGATTTCGATGACGAGCGTGGTGGAGCGATCCGGATACTCCTGCGTGCCAAGCGCGAAATGATCGAAGCTCGGAATGGCAGCGCCCCTTTCAAAGAAGGCAAAGCGGGCTTCGGTCTTGCTTGAGGTTACCGGTGCGCCGCTATGAAAGGCGATCCACTGCGGAACGGCGGATTTGGATAGCGCCGACGTCAGCCAGACGGGCGTATCGTGGTCGCAAAGCGTCAGTGCCACGGCGCCGGCCGCGGCGCTCAATGGAGCAGGGGGCACGCTCTTGGCGGAAAGCTGCTTGATCGTGCCCGGACGGGCAAAACCGTCCATCAGATCGCGAAACACGGACTGGGCGGCAAAGACCGGATCGGCGAAAGCGCCGGCGTAAATCTGCGATTGGCTGGCCATCAGTCGTCTCCCCGGACCATGGTGAAAAAGTCGACGCGGGTTGCCGCAGTCTCTTCGGCTTTTTGCCGCTCTTCCTGCTGAAGCCGCTCCGCGATACGACGGAGAAGAGCATCGACGACAACGTTGCCGCCAACGCGCTGGGAAAGCGCATCGAAGATGGCGGCCAGGCGGGCGCGCTGTTTGTCGGTGCCAAGCAGCTGTCCGTGGCCGATCTCGCCGGTCGAAAGCCGGATGGTCGCGCGCGAAACGGTCGCCTCGCCGAGATTGAAGGGATCGCCGCCGCCGCCGATGCGGCCACGCACCATGACGAGACCGGTTTCCGGACCGCGGACCGGATGAACATCCGGCTTGTCGGCGAGCGCTTCCCAGGCGGCATTCAGCTCGTCGAGGGTTGCGCGGGCGAGCAGACCCATGGCTTCCTTGCGCGCCGGATTCGGCGGGCTTTCCTGCTTCACTTTGGCATCCATCATTTTCACCTCAAATGTCTATTGATCTAGACAACTATACATCTTATACTTTTTCATATCGTCGGCAAATGACAGGCTTGTGACATGCCAATGCGAAAAGACACGGCAATGCCAAAAGTGGTGGAGCGCCAGACTGGCGTCGCTCTCTGGCGGCAGATCGCCGACCGGATCCGCCTGGCGATCAGCAATGGCGACTATGACGAGACGGGCATGGTGCCACCCGAAACTGCGCTTGCCGGCGAGTTCGGCGTCAACCGGCATACGGTGAGAAGTGCGCTCGCAGCTCTTGCAGAGGAGGGGCTCGTGCGCGCCGTTCAGGGGCGCGGCACGATGATCGAGCGCAAGGAAAGGGTGAGCTACCCGATTTCGAAGCGCACCCGCTTTTCGCAAGGGCTTGGTCATCAGGTAAAGGAGATCGGCACGAGACTGCTCGGCCACGCCGAATTGCCGGCAAACGGCGAGATCGCAAAGGCGCTCGGCATAGCGCCCGACGATACGGTGATCGAGCTCAGGACCGTCAGCAGCGGTGATGGCCGGCCGCTGTCGGTATCCTCGAGCTATTATCCCGCACATCGATTCCCTCGCATGGCCGAAGAATTCGAACGGCTGCATTCCGTCACCAAGGCCTTCGCCGCCCACGGCTTGGATGATTACGTACGCGCCTCGACCGAGATTGTCGCCCGCCATGCCGATGCCGAGGAACTCTCGATGCTGAAGCTTTCGCCCGGCGCGATCGTGCTCGAAGCCCAGTCCCTCAATGCTGATCTCGACGGCAAGCCGGTGGAGTACTCGCGCAGCCGTTTCGCAGCGGATCGAATGAAGTTGAAAATCGAGACGTAAGACAGCTTGGTAGGCGCGGCGACGCACGAGGGAGCAGCCCGCCGCCAGGACCCTTCATCTATCGGGAAATAAGGCAGACGCCGCATTTCCGACGCGTTTTTGCCGCATGACCGAAGCCCACATCAGGAACCGCGCATTGAGAATTCTCTAACGGGAGAATGGTAATGGCGACGTGGCGACCCGATCCTTCCTTCTATCCATCACCGCGCATGGCAGCCAAGGCGCCTAAGGAAACGCTCGCCTATGTGGCGGCGTTCGATCCGGACCGAAAGCGGGCGGATGCGATCGCAGTCGTCGACGTCGATCCGACGTCGCCAAGCTATTCGCAGATCGTCGGACAGGTCGATATGCCCAATGTCGGCGACGAGTTGCATCATTTCGGCTGGAACGCCTGTTCGTCCTGCCTGTGCCCCAATGCGCCGCACCCGCATGTCGAGCGTCGCTACCTGGTGGTTCCGGGACTGAGATCCTCCCGCCTGCACATCATCGATACCAAGCCGGACCCGCGCAATCCGAAGGTCGTCCGGGTGATCGAGCCCTCGGAAATCGCCGAGAAGGCGAATTATTCACGGCTGCACACCACCCATTGCGGGCCCGAGGGGATTTACGTCAACGCGCTTGCGGACCGTGACGGCAAGGCGCCCGGCGGGATCTTCCTGCTCGACCACCAGAGTTTCGACGTGCTCGGCCAGTGGGAAATGGATCGCGGGCCACAGAAGCTCGCCTATGATTTCTGGTGGCATCTCGGCCACGACACGCTGATCACCAGCGAATGGGGCACGCCGGATACCTTCGAGAACGGGCTGGTTCCCGAGGTGTTGCTCGGGTCGAAGTATGGCCGCCGCTTGCATTTCTGGGACCTGCACAAGCGCAAGCATCTGCAGGAGATCGATTTCGGTGAGGAGCACCAGCTCGTCTTTGAACTGCGCCCGGCGCATGATCCGACCAAGGCCTATGGTTTCGTCGGCTGCGTCATCAGCCTCAAGGACCTGTCGGCCTCGATCTGGACCTGGTATCGCGACGGCGACCGATGGGCGGTCAGGAAGGTGATCGAGATCCCAGCCGAGCCGGCAGACCCCGACCTACTGCCACCGGTGCTCAAAGGTTTCAGCGCCGTCGCGCCACTCGTTACCGATATCGACCTGTCGATGGACGACCGGTTCCTCTACGTTTCCTGCTGGGGCACCGGCGACATGATCCAGTATGACGTCTCGGATCCCTTTGCGCCGAAGGAGACCGGCCGGGTGCGGATCGGCGGCATCGTTTCGCGGGCAAGCCATCCGAAGGCGAAGAACGGCGCGCTGAACGGTGGGCCGCAGATGGTGGAGATCAGCCGCGACGGCAGGCGGGTCTATTTCACCAATTCGCTCTATGGCGCCATCGATCCGCAGTTCTACCCCGAAGGCATCGACGGGTGGATGGTCAAGCTGGATGTTGCTGACGTCGGCGGCATCGCCTTCGACGAAAACTTCTTCGTCGACTGGCCGAAAGGCCATCGTCCCCACCAGGTTCGTCTCGAAGGCGGGGACTGCTCGTCCGATTCCTATTGCTATCCGTAGGGGAGGGACGACCGTGCGGTCCTGTCGGGGCGAATGACGACGTTCTGGCCGTGGCTTTCGATTGCCGGCCTCGGCGCTTTTCACGGTGTCAACCCGGCAATGGGCTGGCTGTTCGCAGTGGCGCTCGGACTTCATCGCCAGAGCGGTCGGGTTGTCTGGTTGTCCCTTGCGCCCATCGCAATTGGTCATGCGATCTCGGTTGCGGCCGTCCTGGCCGGGGTCGTCGCTTTTGGATCGACCCTGGACCCGATCACCTTCAGGATGGCTGCGGCTGCGCTTATTCTGGGGGTAGCCGTCTACACCGCCCTTTATGGACACCGACATCGCGTTCGAATTGGGATGCGAACCGGCATGGCCGGGCTTGCGCTCTGGTCCTTCCTGATGGCGACGAGCCATGGGGCGGGCCTGATGTTGGTGCCGGCCGTCCTTGGCCTCTGTCTTGCGGACCATGCCGGCGAGCTGGCGCTGGCAAGTTCGCTGCCGATCTCGCTGGCCGCCGTCGCGGTGCATAGCGTGGCAATGCTGACCGTGACCGCAGTGCTGTCGCTCGCCGTCTTTGCCTGGTTTGACCTAGCGGTGCTGCGTTCGACCTGGATAAACTTCGACCGCCTATGGACGTTGGCACTCGGAGCGACCGGCGTAGCACTTCTCCTTCAGTGACCCTTGCCTCAGCCGCCTATTGCCGCTGCGATTTCACGTAGCCGATGTAACCGCGCACATCGCCTGCAGGTTCGGTGTAGGCGTTGCCGAGCGCCTTCTCCATGTTGGCGACATAGGTCTTCGCCCAGTCCGGCAGCTGGTAGTCGATTGCCGCCAGGAACTCGAGCGTTGCTGCGAGCCGGATATCGGCGATCGATGGCTTGGAGCCGCCGATGAAGGGCTTGTCGCCGATATAGAACGTCCGAAAGACGTCGAGCGGTTCGGCAAGCGCCTCCACAGCGGCCCGGCGTGCCTTTTCCTTGGTTTCCGCGTCGGCGTCGCTGCAACCAACTTCGCCGGCGTAGAGCGGGAAGTTCAGAGCCGGATAGGTGGCCCGTGCGAGATAGGGATAGAACGTGCCGATGAGATAGAACATCGCGCTATCGATCATGGCGCGGCTTTCGGGATCCTTCGGATAGAATTCGTCGAGCCCATGCTTGTTGCAGAGGTACTGCATGATCGCGCAACTCTCCCACAGGGCACCCTTGGGCAGATCCGCAGTCTCCATCATCGGCGTCAGATGCGACGGTGCTTTCGCCAGATATTCGGCGGTCCGGGTCTGGCCATAGACATCCTGTTCGCTGAAGTCGAGCTTGGCTGCCCTTAGGAAGACGCGCGCCGTCATGTTGTTGACGCTGGGCTTGATCACGTTGAGCTTGATTGCAGGCATGTCACTCCTCCCTTTGCTCGCGATACACGCGGTTCCGGCTCGCTCGCCGGCCCGGTCGCGCGCGTTGAACGACAGGCGGTGGGTTCGAAAGGCTCTATCGCTGCCGATAGGGATCCTTCGGTTCCCGGTCGGGCGACAGCGTCGGCCGTGCGCGCTCGATCAGTGTCTCTATCGCATCGGCCAGATGCACCTCGGCGATATTGTAATCGCCGCGTGCGACCCTGACCTTATGTGCTTCCATCAGCACCTCGGCGTGGCTGTGGCCCGGTGGCGGCTCGAAGCGATAGGAGGCGAGCTCGACCAGCAGCCCCAAGGGATCCTCGAAGTAGACGGAATCCATGAAGCCGCGATCCTTGACGCCGCTGTGCCGGATATTTCGTTCGTCGAGCCGTTCCACCGCCTGATTGAATGTCGCCCGCGAAACGGCAAAGGCGATATGGTGCACGCAACCGATGTCCGTCGGGGTTCGCTCCGGATCGGGCTTGCGGTTCTCGTCGGTGAAGATGGTGATCAGGCGACCATCGCCCGGGTCGAAATAGAGGTGGCTTTCGCTCGCCCGGTCGAGATTCGGCTGCTCGAAAATGAAGGGCATGCCGAGAAGCCCTTCCCAGAAATCGATCGACGTCTGTCGGTCGGCACCGACGAGCGTGATGTGATGAACCCCTTGCGATTGCAGTTTGCGCATCGAAGGCCTCCCAGGTGAAGCGGAGGACACAGGACGAAACGGGATCTGGTTCCTCCTTTTCCGCTCCTTTCGATTGTCGCCCGCCACCGTCAGAAGGCAAGCGCCAATGCGGGGGCAAGCTGCCTTGAAAGCGATCGGTAAGCATCCGCCACATCAGCTATTTTCTTCAGGGTTGCTGTGTGTGTATTGTGCAATCAGTGAATGTGGCGGCAGCGCTCCCAGCGACCTGAAGGCTGGGAACGATCAGGGAGTTGAGGTGTGAAGTTTTTCCGAGAAATCGGTAGTGTCTGCCTGTTGTTTTTCTCTCTTGCAGGCGCGGTGCGGGCGGACGGCTCTGCCTTTGCCGGGCAATGGCGACAGCTGACGTCGACGGCCGGTCGTTGCGATCAGTGCTACATCGGAATCGTGAAACATGGCGACCTGCTGACCGTCACGAGCAACACTGGCTGGCAGGCCGTCGTCAACGCCGAGGATTTCTCGGACCTTGAACTTGCCGCAGGCGCGGGGCAATGGAAGTCCACTGTCTCCGGCGTCTATGGCGGCAAGCATTTTGGCATTCAGTTCGTTCGGCGTGGCCGGCAATTGCAGATGTTCATGGTGGTTTCGCAGGCAGCAGGCAGGCCACTGTCCATTCGCGCGACCTTCGAAAGAGGACTTCCCGCTATGAACCGGCGACCTCAGCCGGCGCCGATCGAGATGCAACGGATCTAGGTCGGGATGTAGCGACGCTGCACGATAAAGGTTCGTGCTGCGACACCCGTGTTTTGATTTTCCGCAAGAACCTCCCTATCTTCCGGTTGCAACATCCGCAGGGGTGGACGGAGGGCAAATGCCGATCGCGCGACGATCGAAAATCAGGCAGCGTCTTTTGATCATGCTGATCACCGGTATTGGCGGAATGGCGGCGGCTGCGATCTCTTTTGCAAGCGCAGTCTATGACGCGGCGCATCCGACGCCCACCGTCAGTGCTGCCAAGGGTGAGGCGATCGATACCGGCAGGTGGCTGGTGACGATCAACGGCGCCACCATGGCGTCCGTGCCGCCGACCGGGACCGAACCATTCGAGCCCAAGCGGTTCCTGATGGTGGAGCTCGACCTGGACAACCGTTCGGTCGCGAGCAGCAATGCCTTTATGAACCTGATTACGATCAAGGACGAGCGAGCGATCGCATCACCGAAGCCGGTCTACTATCTCGCCCGGGACAAATGGATCGCCAGTGCGATCAACCCGAACATGCCGGAAAAGCTGATCGCGGTCTGGGAATGGCCGGGGAATCGCCCGGAGCCACAGAAGGTTTCGCTATCCATCGCCAAACAGATCTATAAGCCACATGACAATCTCTACGGCGCGCCCAACTGGTTCGATGACGGCGAGGCTGCAGTGATCGAAATCGGCGTCACGCAAGATCCGGGATCGACGGGGCAATGATGTCGGCCGTCCGCATACTCTTGCTTTGCATCCTGGTGGTCGCCGCGCTCTACGCGATGCGGAACAGCACACCCGGCTATGGTGAAATCACCGCGCCGATTGCCATTCGCGGCGCCGTCGGCGAGCGGGTCGAGAGCCGGGACTTCGCCTTCGGCGCGGCCAATGTGTACCTGGCGCGCCAGGTCAGGGTGGAGAGCTTCGGGCGGATCAAGGAATACTCCACATCCGGTGTCTGGCTCATCATCGAAGGAGCGGCCATCGCAAAAACCGAGACGATGACGCTGACCTCGGCAGAGTGGCTGGCCGACAACGGCTTGCGCTACGAGCTCAGCCAGCGGTTCTCGACCGTGCCCGGCTATCTGCCAACGGAAAGGCTAGAGCCAGGCCTGCCGAAGCCGGTGCTCCTTGCCTTCGAACTTCCCGAAGCGGCCGTCGCCAAAGGCACGCTGCTCGTCGCCCGTAGCCTTGTGATGCCACTTGCGGAAGAGCTTTGGATAGTGCTCGGCGACAAGCAGCCGACGGATATCAAGTCATCCGTCACCATTGTGCGCGACAGCAGCGGCACGCCCTGGACGCTTGCGGCGCGCTGAGGAGGGACCGGTATGAGCGAGAAATTCACGTTCTGGATCTGCCTGCTGGCGCTGGTCGTCGCACTGCCGCTCGCCTTCGCCGTCCGCGCCTGGGAGAACCTGCGAGAGGGGCATTGGCTTGCCACCCACAAGGAGGAAATCGTCGTCGAGGGTGGAGTGGGGCAGGCCTTCGCCGGTGGGCAGTGGAAGCTCCTGGACATGAGACGCCTGCCGCACACCGATGACGCGCGCGTCGTTCTTGCCGAGCTCGAGGTGTCGCCGACCGATCCAGCCGTTTTGTCGCAAGGGGCCTGCCGCGTGCGGCTGATCGACGGCAAGGGACGCCGTTTCGAGCCCGTCACGCTGACCGAGCCGGTCGTGCGGGAGATGTATCCGGAGGCGGCCGAGCGTCCGCGCTGCGGCATAACGGCCTTAGCCGGGGCCCAGAATGGCGCCGCGGTGCGCATGGCCGAAAGCTTCATCGTTCCCTCGGAGGCACGTGACCTTTCTCTCCGGATCGAGTTTCCGGGTGCCAGCGACGAGACGCTGATCTTCAAGTGGACGCGTAGCTGATTTCGTCCTTCTCGGCCTGACGGGAAACCGCGTGCTCGAGCATCGCCGCCAGCAAGGTGATGCGCAGCGCATCGAGCACGATGCCGCCGTCGAGATCGCTGGGGCTGCCGATGAAAAGGCTGAGTGCATCGAAGACAAGCTGCCAACTCGCCAGGTCGCCCATGCCGAGTGTTCGTGTCGCCGCGTACCAGATCCAGGCTCCGGCCCATGCGATGGCGCGGTAGGCGATAATGAAGGCAAATAGCGTGGCAAGCCCCGAACCGAGCGTCAGCTTCAGGCAGGTCCAGATCGGAGCGTAGCGGGAGCGATAATCGCTGACGAAGTGCTCGAGAAAATCGGCAATCCACTTGCGAAGAGTTCTCACCCGACGCGGCCGCGGCGAGGACGGTTTTGCCCGCGCTGCCGGGCTTGAGAGCTCATAGCCGTTGATGATCGCCGCCATGACCAGCCAGATGATCGGCAGGAGCGCGTAGAAGAACAGGCCCTCTGCCTGCACGTTCCAATAGGGCCTCCTCAGTTCCACCGGTACGAAGGTCTCGGCGGCATGCGCGACGCCGGTGAAGGTGAAGCCGTTCATGCTGAGAAGCCTGCCGGCACCGAGCCAGGTGATGAACTGGTCCTTCCAGACCGACACGCCGTAAAGCCCGATGAAGATCCAGCTCGCGTCCGCCGCGACGACCAGCAGTCGCCAGAAGGATGTTTCGCTGTGCTTGCTCATGTGCTTCGCACCGAAGCGCACCAGCCAGCAGAGCGCGATCGAGATCAGGAGGCCGCGCGACTTCAGGATATCGAAGAAGTCGGCCTTCTCGCCGAAGGCGACGGCGTCGAGTGCCAAACGCGAATACTCGCGCACTGTGTCGCCGAGGAAACCCCAGGCGGCGTAGTAGGCAAAGAATGGCAGGATGGCGGCGGCGGTGACGGCGAGCAGCCTGCGGTCGGGTTTCGGTGCAGCGCTGGTGGCCTCGGCCGCAGCCGGCTGTTGGCGGAGAGCTTCAAGTGCCGGCAGCCCGGGGCGGAGCGTCATGAACATCAGAACAACAACAACGAGCTTCGCCAACACGACAAAGGAGAGCGTCACCATACCGCCGAGCGGATGTTGCTGTCCGATCGCAACGGCCGCACGCATCAGGAGATCATGCGCGATGTAGCCGCAGGTCCCAATCAAGAGGAGTTGCGGCCAGAAGCGAGCAATGAGACGCCCCATCAGGGCAAAGGGTCCGAAGACTTCGGTGATCGACATCATGGCGACAACATAGTTGCGCCAGTTGGTGACGACAACCACACGGGGCAGGCGAAGAGCCAAACAGCGCTCCGCCTTGCCGTGTCAGATGTTGCGGCGCTTGCCTTCGATCAGGTCGAGCACGGCGCGCGCGGCGTCGAGCACATTGGTGCCCGGACCGAAGACGGCCGAGACGCCGTTGTCCATCAGGTAGTCGTAATCCTGACGCGGGATGACGCCGCCGCAGATGACGATGACGTCCTCGCCGCCGCGTTTCTTCAGAGCTTCGGCAAGCTGCGGCATCAGCGTCTTGTGGCCGGCCGCCAGCGACGAGACGCCGATGACGTTGACCTTGCTGGCGAGCGCCATGTCAGCGGCCTCTTCCGGCGTCTGGAACAGTGGGCCGGCGAGCACGTCGAAGCCGATGTCTCCGAAGGCGGACGCGATCACCTTGGCGCCGCGGTCGTGCCCATCCTGGCCGAGTTTGGCGACCATGATCTTCGGCTTGCGGCCGAGTTTCGCCGAGACCTCGTCGAGGCGCCCCGAGAGCATGTCGAGTTCAGGCTCGCCCTCATAGGCCTTGCCGTAGATCTTGCTGACGACCTTGGGCGTTGCGGCGTGGTCACCGAAAGCACCACGCATGGCGTCCGAAATTTCGCCGACGGTGGCGCGCGCCCGCGCCGCCTCGACGGCGGCGGCCAGCAGATTGCCTTCTCCAGTGCGCGCGATCTCGGCGAGGGTATCCAGAGCCTTCTTGACCTCGACGCTATCACGCCGACGCTTGGTTTCCTCGATCCGACGGATCTGCGCGGCGCGTACGGCGCTGTTGTCGATCTCCAGAATGTCGATCGGCTCCTCATTGTCGAGGCGGTACTTGTTGACGCCGACGATGACTTCTTCGCCCTTGTCGACGGCCGCCTGGCGACGGGTTGCCGCCTCCTCGATCAGCCGCTTCGGCAGGCCGGCATTGACGGCGCGGGTCATGCCGCCCATCGCCTCGACCTCCTCGATCAGCGTCCAGGCCTTTTCGGCGAGTTCGTTGGTCAGGCTCTCGACGTAGTAGGATCCGGCGAGCGGATCGACGACCTTGGTCACGCCGGTTTCGTGCTGCAGGATCAGCTGCGTGTTGCGGGCGATGCGGGCGGAGAACTCCGTCGGCAGCGCGATCGCCTCGTCGAAGGAATTGGTGTGCAGCGACTGCGTGCCGCCAAGGGCTGCCGACATTGCCTCAAACGCGGTGCGGATGATGTTGTTGTAGGGATCCTGTTCCTGCAGCGAGACGCCCGAAGTCTGGCAATGGGTGCGCAGCATCAGCGACGACGGCTTCTTCGGCTCGAACTCCTTCATGATCCGGGTCCAGAGCAACCGCGCCGCGCGAAGCTTCGCAGCTTCCATGAAGAAGTTCATGCCGATCGCGAAGAAGAAGGAAAGGCGACCTGCGAATTCGTCGACATTCAGCCCCTTCGCAATCGCCGCCCGCACATATTCGCGCCCGTCGGCCAGCGTGAAGGCAAGCTCCTGCACCAGCGTCGCGCCGGCTTCCTGCATGTGGTAGCCGGAGATCGAGATCGAATTGAACTTCGGCATCTCCCTCGCCGTATACTCGATGATATCGGCGACGATGCGCATCGAGGGTTCCGGCGGGTAGATGTAGGTGTTGCGGACCATGAACTCCTTGAGGATGTCGTTCTGGATCGTGCCTGACAGCTTGTCGCGCGAAACGCCCTGTTCTTCGCCGGCGACGATGAACGAGGCAAGAATCGGGATGACGGCGCCGTTCATGGTCATCGACACCGACATCTCCTCGAGCGGGATGCCGTCGAACAGGATCTTCATGTCCTCGACCGAATCGATTGCCACTCCCGCCTTTCCGACATCGCCCTCGACGCGCGGATGGTCGCTGTCGTAGCCGCGATGGGTCGCCAGGTCGAAGGCGACCGAAAGGCCCTTCTGTCCTGCGGCCAGGTTCTTTCTATAGAAGGCGTTTGACGCTTCCGCTGTTGAGAACCCGGCATATTGCCGGATCGTCCAGGGCCGGCCGGCATACATCGTGGCGCGCGGCCCGCGCACGAAGGGCTCGAAGCCGGGCAGTGACGTGAGGTGGTCGATCCCTTGCAGGTCGTCAACCGTATAGAGCGGTTTTACTGCAATGCCCTCGGGCGTCTGCCAGGTGAGGCTTTCCGGCGCTGCCTTCAGTTCACGCTCGGCGAGCGTTTCCCAGTCCTTGATGGTTTTCTCGGTCATCGGCGTGCTCCGCATTCTGCTTGACTCGACCAGCCCCTCATCCCTCTACCGGGACCTTCTCCCCGTCCCGACGGGGAGAAGGGGACACTGGAACTCTCGGCGCTTAACTTCCCTCTCCCCGCCCGCGGGGAGAGGGTCAGGGTAAGGGGCAAAGCCTGGATGGCTTTGCGGCTTCCATCATTCGAACTCCATGATCAGTTCGTCGACCGCGAGGCTGGCGCCGGCGGCAACCGCCACGCGCTTGACCACGGCCTTCTTCTCGGCGCGCAGGATGTTCTCCATCTTCATCGCCTCGACGACCGCGAGCGCCTGTCCGGCCTCAACGGTGTCGCCGGCCTTGACCGTGACCGAGGTTATGACGCCGGGCATCGGGCAGAGCAGCATGCGCGACGTATCCGGCGGCAGTTTCTTCGGCATCAGCCGTGCCAGTTCCGCAACCCGCGGGCTTCTCACATGCGTGACGAGATCGATGCCCCGCCAGCGAAGCCGAAGGGCGGTTCCGACCAGGTCGACTTTGACGCTCATGGGCTCATTGTCGATGTTGAAGGTGGCAAGCGTGCGACCCGGAGCCCAGTCGCCGGCGATGGTGACCGTCGAGCCATCGGCAAAGCTCACATAGGAACCGTCGGCGGATGCGCCGGCGGTGACAGCAATGTCGTGATTACCAAGGCTGACCACCCAGTTATGGCCAACGACGCGACGATGATTGCCGATCGTGCCGGAAATCTGGCTGGCGCGTTCCTGCAGGATCTGATTGACCGAGACTGCGACGGCGGCGAGCTTGCGCAGCGACGGCTCGTCGGCCGCAACACCATGGAAGCCATCGACGAATTCCTCGGCGATATAGGCGGTGGTCAGCCGGCCCTCGCGGAAGCGCTGCTGTTGCATGACGGCCGAAAGAAACGGCAGGTTATGGCCAATTCCCTCCACCTCGAACTGGTCGAGCGCCTCGGCCATTGCGTCGACGGCCGTCCGGCGGTCCGGTCCCCAGGTGCAGAGCTTGGCGATCATCGGATCGTAATACATCGAGATCTCGCCGCCCTCGAAGACGCCGGTATCGTTGCGCGTCACCGTACCGCCGTCGCGCCGGCCTTCGACCGGCGGGCGGTAGCGTGTCAGCCGGCCGATCGACGGCAGGAAGTTGCGATAGGGATCTTCGGCATAGAGCCGGCTTTCGATCGCCCAGCCATTGAGCTTCACGTCCTGCTGGCCGAAGGCGAGCTTCTCGCCGCTCGCAACCCGGATCATCTGCTCAACAAGGTCGAGCCCGGTGATGAGTTCGGTCACCGGATGCTCCACCTGCAGGCGCGTGTTCATCTCGAGGAAATAGAAGTTGCGCTTGCCGTCGACGATGAATTCGACGGTGCCGGCCGAATGGTAGCCGACCGCCTTGGCGAGTGCGACCGCCTGTTCGCCCATGGCCTTGCGCGTCTCAGCGTCGAGGAACGGCGATGGCGCCTCCTCGATGACCTTCTGGTTGCGGCGCTGGATCGAGCATTCGCGCTCGCCGAGGTAGAGCGTGTTGCCGTGCTTGTCGCCGAGCACCTGGATCTCGATATGGCGCGGCTCGGTCACGAATTTCTCGATGAAGATGCGGTCATCGCCAAAGGCGTTCCTCGCTTCGTTCTTCGAGGACTGGAAGCCTTCTCGCGCCTCCTGGTCGTTCCAGGCGATGCGCATACCCTTGCCGCCGCCGCCGGCCGATGCCTTGATCATTACGGGATAGCCAATCGAGGAGGCGATCCTTACGGCTTCGTCCGCATCTTCGATGAGACCCATATGGCCGGGAACCGTCGAGACGCCCGCTTCTGCGGCCAGCTTCTTGGAGGTGATCTTGTCGCCCATCGCCTGGATCGCCCCAACAGGCGGGCCGATGAAGGCGACGCCCTCCTTGTCGAGCGCTTGGGCAAAGGCGGCGTTTTCCGAGAGGAAGCCATAGCCCGGATGCACGGCGTCAGCGCCGGTCTTGCGGATCGCGTCGATGATCTTGTCGATGACGATATAGGACTGGGCCGACGGCGAGGGGCCGATATGCACGGCCTCATCCGCCATGCGCACATGCATCGCGTCGCGGTCGGCATCGGAATAGACTGCAACGGTGGCGATGCCGAGCTTCTTCGCGGTCTTGATGACGCGGCAGGCGATTTCACCACGGTTGGCAATGAGGATTTTCTTGAACATTTGTTTCTCTTTCAAATCCCTGGCAAATCCTGGGGCGAGCGTCAGCGTTTGAACTTGCGGCGATAGGGAAGAAGCGCGATCGACGATGCTGCGGCAGCACCTCCGAAGAGCAGTGCGAAGGGCACGACGACCATGAGCGTGGCCAGAACCGGGCTTGTCGAGCGGATGATGTGGGTGCCGACCGCGCCGATGTTGAGCCAGATCAGCACGCCGGCCGTGAGCGCCCCGATCGTCATGCCGATCAGCGCATTGACGGTCATGTAGCGCAGCATCTGCCAGTGGTCGCGGCGGGCCTCCTCAGGCGTCATGACGCGCTCCGGCTCCCGTTCCATCGTCGCCTCCATCAGAGCGGGATCGTGTCGTGCTTGCGCCAGCGCAGATCGACCTTCTTGTTGCGCAGCGAGGCGAAGGCGCGGGCGATACGGCGGCGCGACGAATGCGGCATGATCACCTCGTCGATGAAGCCGCGCTCAGCAGCCACGAACGGGTTGGCGAAGCGCTCCTCGTATTCCTTCGTGCGCGCGGCGATCTTCTCGGGGTCGCCGAGTTCCGAGCGATAGAGGATCTCGGTCGCGCCCTTGGCACCCATGACGGCGATCTCGGCGGTCGGCCAGGCATAGTTGACATCGGCGCCGATATGCTTCGAGGCCATGACGTCATAGGCACCGCCATAGGCCTTGCGGGTGATCAGTGTCACCATCGGTACGGTTGCCTGGCTATAGGCAAAGAGCAGCTTGGCGCCATGCTTGATGACGCCGCCGTACTCCTGCGCGGTGCCCGGCAGGAATCCGGGCACGTCGACCAGCGTCAGGATCGGAATAGAGAAGGCATCGCAGAAGCGCACGAACCGCGCGGCCTTGCGCGAACTGTCGATGTCGAGGCAGCCGGCGAGCACCATCGGCTGGTTGGCAACGACGCCGACCGTCTGGCCCTCCATGCGGATGAAGCCGGTGATGATGTTGCGGGCAAAGCTCTGCTGCAATTCGAAGAAGTCGCCTTCGTCGGCAAGCGCCAGGATCAATTCCTTCATGTCGTAGGGCTTGGTGGCGCTGTCGGGAATCAGGCTGTCGAGCCGCATTTCGAGCCGTGACGGATCGTCGTGGAACGGGCGGACCGGCGGCTTCTCGCGGTTGTTGAGCGGCAGGAAATCGAAAAGCAGCCGGGTCGCCTCCAGCGCTTCGATGTCGTTTTCGTAAGCACCGTCGGCAACTGAAGACTTCGATGTGTGCGTGCGGGCGCCGCCGAGTTCTTCGGCCGTGACGATCTCGTTTGTCACTGTCTTTACGACGTCGGGGCCGGTCACGAACATGTAGGAACTATCACGGACCATGAAGATGAAGTCGGTCATCGCCGGCGAGTAGACCGCACCTCCGGCGCAAGGGCCCATGATCACCGAGATCTGGGGAATGACGCCGGAAGCCTCGGCATTGCGGCGGAAGACCTCGGCGTAGCCGGCAAGCGAAGCCACGCCTTCCTGGATGCGGGCGCCGCCACTATCGTTGAGGCCGATGACCGGCGCGCCGTTTCTGACCGCCATATCCATGATCTTGCAGATCTTCTGTGCATGGGTTTCCGACAGCGATCCACCGAGCACGGTGAAGTCCTGGGAGAAGACATAGACCTGGCGGCCGTTGATCGTGCCCCAGCCGGTCACCACGCCATCGCCGGCGACCGTCTGTTCCGCCATGCCGAAGTCGACGCAGCGGTGGGTGACATACATGTCGTATTCTTCGAACGAGCCTTCATCGAGCAAGACCTCGATGCGTTCGCGCGCCGTCAGCTTGCCCTTGCCGTGCTGGGCATCGATCCGTCGCTGGCCGCCGCCGGCTCTTGCTTCCGCCCGGCGGGCTTCGACCTGTTCTAGTATGGCGCGCATGGTGCCCTCCCGATTTTTTAATGCCCGGCTTTTTCAATGATTGTGCAGAGGCGCTTCGACCTTCGCAATAGCGTCGAAGACGGTATGGAAAAACGTCCCTTCATGTGCAAATGTGAAATAGAGAAATTTGTGAAACGTAAATTGCAAAGTTGCAAACATGGCGATAGGCAAGCTCTATATCGGCCGCAAGGTCAGGGAATTGCGAGAAGTGAACAAGGCGACACAGGGCCAGTTTGCCGAGCGCATCGGCATCTCCACCAGCTATCTCAACCAGATCGAGAACAACCAGCGGCCGGTCTCTGCCGCCGTGCTTCTGGCGCTTGCCGAAAAATTCCAGATCGATATCGCCGAACTTTCGACCGGGGAGGGCGATCGGCTGCTCTCGGCGCTTTCCGAGGCGCTCAGCGATCCGCTGTTCGAGACCTATTCGGCGAGCCTGCAGGAACTGAAGCTCGTCGCCCAGAATGCGCCGGGGCTGGCGCATGCGCTGATCACCTGCCACCAGGCCTATCGCCGCAACAGCGAGCAGTTGGCGAGCATCGACGACACGATCGGCCGCGGCGCGCCCTTCGTCGAAACCACCCCCTATGAAGAGGTGCGCGACTTCTTCCATTTCGTCGACAACTACATCCATGAGATCGATCTGCTTGCCGAGCGGCTGGCCGGCGAACTCGGGCTCGGCGAGGGCGACAATCACGCAGCACTTGCAAGCTTTCTGGAGCAGCGCCACGGGGTGCGGGTCGTGCGCGGCAATGCGGGTGACGAGGCGATCCGGCGCTTCGATCCGCGTGCCCGCATCCTGACGCTGAACCCTTATGCGCCGGCGGCGACGCGCGACTTCCAGATCGCCCTGCAGATCGCCCAGCTTCATGCCCGCGAGGAGATCGACCGCGTGGCCGGCAGCGCCGGTTTCCGCACGGAGGAGGCCTATGAGATCTGTCGGATCGGATTGCAGAATTATTTCGCCGGGGCGCTGATCCTGCCCTATCAGGCCTTCTCGAAGGCAGCTCGCGACCTGAGGCACGATATCGAGCTGCTTGCCGCCCGTTTCGGCGCCTCGCTGGAACAGGTCTGCCACCGCCTCTCGACGCTGCAACGGCCGGGACAGAAGGGCATCCCGATCTTCTTTGCCCGCATCGATCGCGCCGGCAACATCACCAAGCGCCATAGTGCTGCGAAGCTGCAATTCGCCCGCTTCGGCGCCGCCTGTCCGCTCTGGAACGTCCATCAGGCTTTCGAAACGCCAGGCCGGATCATCCGCCAACTGGCCGAGACGCCGGATGGAGTGCGTTACCTCTGTCTCGCCACCCAGATCACCAAGGGCGGCGGCGGTTTCCGCGCCGCTCAGCCGCGCTACGCTCTGGCGCTCGGTTGTGAGGTCTCATACGCCGACGCCTTCGTCTATGCGGACGACATGGATCTCGGCAACCGCGCCGCCTTCGATCCGATCGGTATTTCCTGCCGTATCTGCGAGCGGACGAAATGCGCGAGCCGTGCAGTGCCGCCTTTGAAGCGTCGCCTGATTGTGGATCATGACTTACGCGGCGCTCTGCCGTATCGTCTGAGCGAGAGTTGATTGCGGTCATCTGTTCATTTTTGAACAGAGCCTGTGAGAAGTTGCACCTGTCCGTGTACGAAGTTTGGTGTAACTAGGCCCGTATCAGTCAAATATGCGGTCAGGGAGGACGTGCATATGGATTTTCGCCTGTCGGAGGAGCAGGAGGCCATTCGTCAGATGGCGCTCGATTTCGCGCGTGACGAGATTGCCCCTCATGCGATCGACTGGGATCAGCAGAAGTATTTTCCGGTCGACACGCTGCGCGGCGCTGCAGCGCTCGGCATGGCCGGCATCTACGTCCGCGACGACGTCGGCGGCACGGGGCTGACGCGGCTCGATGCGGCCATCATCATCGAGGCGCTCGCGACCGGTTGCCCGGCCGTCGCCTCCTTCGTTTCGATCCACAACATGTGCTCCGGCATGATCGACCGTTACGGCACGGACGAACAGCGCCAGCGGTTGCTGCCGAAGCTTTTGACGATGGAGGTGCTCGCGAGCTACTGCCTGACAGAGCCCGGCTCGGGCTCGGATGCGGCAGCGCTGAAGACCAAGGCGGTGAAGGACGGCAACGACTATGTCTTGACCGGCCAGAAGCAGTTCATCTCCGGCGCCGGCGAATCCGGCCTCTACGTGATCATGGCGCGAACCGGCGAGGACGGCCCCAAGGGCATCTCCACCTTCGTGGTCGAGAAGGATGCGCCAGGCCTGACATTCGGCGCCAATGAAAAGAAGATGGGCTGGCACGTCCAGCCGACCCGGGCCGTCATGCTCGATGGCGTGCGCGTGTCCTCAGAAAACCGGCTCGGCGCGGAGGGTGATGGCTTCAAGATCGCCATGGGCGGGCTTGACGGCGGCCGCTTGAACATCGCCGCTGCGTCCCTCGGCGGCGCCCAATCCGCTTTCGAAAAGGCGTTAGCTTACGTGCAGGAGCGCCGCGCCTTCGGCAAGGCGATCGGCGAATTCCAGGCCCTGCAGTTCCGCCTCGCCGACATGGCGACCGATCTCGAAATTGCCCGCACTTTCCTCTGGCGTGCCGCCTCGGCACTGGATGCCGGCGATCCCGAAGCGACGAAACTCTGCGCCATGGCCAAGCGCTTCGTCACCGACCGCTGCTTTGCCGTCGCCAACGACGCCCTGCAGCTTCACGGCGGCTACGGCTATCTCGCCGACTATGGCGTCGAGAAGATTGTCAGGGACCTCCGGGTGCACCAGATCCTCGAGGGCACCAACGAGATAATGCGCCTCATTGTTGCGCGTTCGCTTATCGGCCGGAAGTAGGCCAGAAACAGGAAAGATCGTTCATGGACATGCAGGCGCCTGAAGTCATCGTAGAGCGGCAGGGAGCGATCGGCAGAATCAGGCTGAACCGGACACGCGCGCTCAACAGCCTCAACGTCCCAATGATCCGGCTGATCGCGGCGGCCCTGACCGAATTCGAAAATGATCCGGCGGTCGCTGCTGTGCTTGTCACGGGCGAGGGCGAACGCGGGCTCTGCGCCGGTGGTGATATCCGCATGATCTATGAGAGTGGCCGCGAGCGGCCGGAGGAGGGCGCGCAGTTCTGGCGCGAGGAGTTTGTCGTCAACAGCCGTATCTCTGGCTACCGCAAGCCGTACATTGCGATCATGGATGGCATCGTCATGGGCGGCGGCGTCGGGATTTCCGCCCACGGCAGCCATCGCATTGTCACCGAACGCACCCGGCTTGCGATGCCCGAGACCGGTATCGGCTATTTCCCCGATGTCGGCGCCACCTGGCTTTTGCCGAAGGCACCCGGCGAGTTCGGAACCTATCTGGGTCTGACCGGCCGGGATATCGGTGCGGCCGATGCGATCCATGCGCGCCTTGCGGACAGTTTTGTCACCTCGGACAAGCTGGAAGTTCTCATCGCCGATCTTGCCGCGCTGCCGTCGAGTGCGGGCAGCGCTGAGGTTGATGCGGTGCTTGCAGCGCATTCGTCGGAGGCTCCGGCAACAGCGCTTCAGGCGCAATTCAGCTTGATCGACCGCTGCTTCGCCTTCGATACGGTCGAGGAAATTCTGGCAGCGCTCGAGGCGGACGGCTCCGATTTCGCAAAGGAAACGCTGGGGCTGCTCCACTCCCGTTCTGCGCTCAGCATGA